>JAQVIB010000191.1 GCA_028695945.1 Lachnospiraceae bacterium | reverse complement strand
TTCTTCTTTAGAACAAGGATTTAAGGTATATGGTGCATGTGCAAGCAACGTACCAAAATTATTTTCCTTTGCAAGCACCAAAAATTCATCAATATCCTTTTCGTCTATTTCTTTAGCCTTGCTTCCACGAGGATTTCTGGTGAAAAATTGAAATGTATTGGCATCAATCTTTAACGCCTCCATACCCATTGCGTAAAAACCTTTTGATACTGACAAATGACACCCTATTGTTAGCATTTTGTACCTCCTAATAAAGGCAGAAGCTAATGCCTCTGCCTTTTATTTATATAATAATATATGTTAGCTTATAGACATACCAAAAACAAGCCCACAAACAAGCACAATAAAGATTGCAACAGGTACAACAAATTTAACCATAACACTCCACAGCTTTGCAAGCTTAAACGTGAATGCACCATCTTGTTCAACTTCTTTAATAGCATTTTCCGGTCTCCATACCCAACCAACAAAAATACAGAATAGTAAAGCACCAAGTGGCATAAGAAGTCTATCCGTAACAAATTCCAGAAAATCACCAAAACTTGGGAACTGTAATCCATTTGCAAGATCAAACCAAACTCCCTTAATAGGCAAGTAAAGTTGCGAAAGCGTATAAAAAACCCCAATAACAAACATCACAACACCCAAAATAATAATTGTTTTCTTTCTGTTAACATGATATTCCTCGCTTATAAAAGCAATTGTACCTTCAACAAGTGAAATTTCAGATGTAAGTGCTGCAAAAAGTAATAATAAATAAAACAATGCACCAAAGAAGGCACCACCTGACATTTGATGAAATACTCCTGCAAGAGAAGCAAAGGCAAACCCTCCACCAATGCCAGGGTCTACACCAGTAGCAAAAACCGCTGGAATAATCATAAACCCTGCAACGATGGCAACCATAGTGTCAAAGAAACAAATATAACCTACATTCTTAACTATATTCTCCTCTTTTTTAAGGTATGAGCCATAGGTAACCATAATTGCAAGACCAATGGACAGAGAATAAAATGCTTGTCCCAAGGCTGAAAGTATTGTTCCTGATGTAAGAGTCTTAAAATCTACATGCAAAAGGTATTTCACACCTTCCATAGCACCTGGCATAGTAACTGACCTTACAAGCAAAACCAAAAGTAAAAATACAATACCAGGCATTGCAATTTTATTAAATTTTTCAATACCGCCCGAAACACCTTTAAACAGTACAAACATACAAATTCCTATAAAAATTGCTGGATATACAATTGCACCCATTAAAGGAAAACCATTTGCTCCTAACACGCCGTAAAAATAGTTAAGTGGATCTGCAAAAACAGCTGATGGCTCTGTAACATATGCAATTATATAATTAAGTACCCATCCACCAACTTGAATATAATAGCATGATACAATAAAGCCTGTAATAATTCCAAGCCAACCGGCTATTTTCCATTTTGGGTTAAGCTTATTAAAAGCACCTACTGCATTACTGTTTGTGTTACGACCTACTGCAAACTCTGAAAGCATAGCTACCGAGCCGATGAAAACTACAATAAGAATATACACAAGCAAAAAAGCACCGCCGCCGCCTCTATATGCTCTGCCCGGAAATTTCCATATGTTTCCTAGACCAACTGCCGAGCCTGCCGCAGCAAGTATAAACCCTAAACTACTGCTCCATTCCCCTCGTTTATGGTGATGATGATGTTCATGTTTAAGTGACATTATAATTCCCCTTCCAAATTAAGTAGTACTAATGTTTTAATAACACATAAATTCGTTAAAACTGCATTGTACTAAAATACCATATTTTTCGCTTTAATTCAACAAAAATTTGTTGAATATTTTATTGTTGTAACGTAATACTACAGTAAAGCATGTAAATTAACCAATTAAAATTTGAAATTATTATATCTAATGAAATATCAACCGATTTTTATTATTAGTTTTTTATTATATCTTTAGATTAAATACCCACATTTCCGCCATATACAAACCCCTACCCTTGCTTTTTTTCAAAAAAATGATAAAATGTTGCAATATGCTATTTATAAGGAGGAAAACAAAGTGACTGAAAAAATCTATTATAACCCTGATATATACAAAATTTATGTGCCACTGCCAAATAATCCTCTTAAAAATTTAAATTGCTACATTGTTAAAACACCTGAAAAAAATTTAATTATTGATACAGGTTTTAATATAAAGGAATGCTATGAAGCATTAATGTCTGGTATAAAGGAACTAAACATAGATATGGCAAATACAGAAATGTTTCTTACCCATCTGCATAGTGACCATGTTGGTCTTGCTGGCAGTATTATGCCCAAAGACGGCAAAATATATATGAGCAAAGCTGATTATGACTATTTTGTTAACACCATTAAAGGTGACGACTGGGATATTATTGAAAATATTTTTGTTTCAGAAGGATTTCCAAAAGATAGTATTACTGTCTTGCGTGAAACGAATCCTGCAAGGGCATATGCTCCAGATGAAAGTTTTAATGCTATTACTGTTGAAGATGGCGAGAAAATTTGTGTTGGCGAATATGAGCTTACTTGCGTTTTTACACCAGGACATACACCAGGGCATATGTGTCTTTATCTTGAAAAGGAAAAGCTTATGTTTTTAGGTGATCACGTGCTTTTTGACATTACACCAAACATAACATTTTGGAACTATGTAGATAACTCGCTTCTTAACTACATGAAAAGTCTTGAAAAAATCAAGACATTCTCCATAGACACTGCACTTCCCGCCCATCGTAAAAATGATATGGATTTTTATGTTCGTGTTGAGGAAATTTTAAAGCACCACCAAATACGTTTAGATGAATGCCTTCGTATAGTTACAGAAAATCCAGGGCTTCATGCATATGATATTGGTGGAAAAATGCAATGGTCCATGCGTGGTCGGAATTGGGCCGAATTCCCTATGCACCAAAAATGGTTTGCCGTTGGGGAAACTATAGCACATTTAGACTACCTGCGTGCAGAAAACAAAATTTACAAAGAAGAAAAAAGCGGCATTAACCTGTATTATCCAAAATAAATTAAAAGGACCTTAATGACATTTCAAAATGCCGTTAAGGTCCTTTTTATTACATACATATACTATTTTCTAGCCATTTCAACAAATGCTTTAATAAGCTTAACCGATTTATCTATACCCAACTTACCACTGTTAATTGATAAATCATAGCTTTCTGCCTCAGCCCATTTTTTACCCGAATAGAAGTTGTAGTAACTGCTTCTTTGTTTGTCTGTTTTTATAATAATATCCTCTGCTTTTTTTGCATCCAACCCGTAATATTCAATGCCTCTGGAAATACGTGTTTCCATATCTGCATGTATAAATACATTTACTGTGTTTGGGTTATCCTCTAAGGCATAGTCTGCACATCGTCCTAAAATAACGCAACTGCCTTTTTCCGCAATTTCTTTAATTGTTTCGAATTGGGCTAAAAACAACTTGTGGTTTAAAGGTGTTGTTCCACTTGCATAACTGCCTACTACCAAAGAGTATAAAAAGCTGTTTGTTGGCTTTTCATCATGGGGTTCAAACATTTCCTTGCAAATACCGCTTTTTTTTGCCGCTTCTGTAAGTAATTCTTTATCATAAAATGGAATTCCGAATTCCTTAGCAAGTTTTTCACCAATTTCTTTACCACCACTGCCATACTGTCTTCCTATTGTAATTATAATTTTATCCATACTAAACACTCCTTTTTCCATTTTCAATTAGATAACAACCTAATATTTGGATAA
>JAQVIB010000013.1 GCA_028695945.1 Lachnospiraceae bacterium | reverse complement strand
TGCCATATGGTCGTTTTTTTCCTATATATATACACTACTTTTATTTGTATCATATACCCCTGCAAAAGTCAAGTAAACCACACTTTCATGGTATCACGTTCACAAAATATATTAATCTATTTTAAATACTTCTTCTATCTATTTCGTAATAGCTGTGTGATGCAGTTTCTATTTCTTTTAAAATAATATTTTTACCGAACTTCCCTTCAATTTCCTTTTTGTTTTCATCATTTTCCCCTGCAAACGCCCTAAGCACACGTCTGCTAGAGGAAATTGTTACTTCATTAAAAACAGTCTGGGTAAAAATAGAAATAACCTCACGGCGTATTTTCCCAGAGATATACTCGAAACTTTGCACATAGCCGTTGCCCTTACAGCACTGGCATTGTGTTGTAAGCCTTGCAACCACAGGAATGCTTGTCTTTTTACGTGTCATTTGCATAAGGCCAAGCTCCGTCATGCCAACAACTGTTGTTTTAATACGGTCTTTTTTAACGGCATGCTCAAGGGTACGCTGTAACTGCTTTTTGCTTTCCTCATCTTTCATATCAATAAAATCAATAATTATCATGCCAGAAAGATTTCTAAGGCGAAGTTGTTTTGCAATTTCCACTGCCGCCTCAAGATTGGCTTTAAGAACCGTTTCTTGAAAGTTCTTTTTACCTGTGAATTTTCCAGTATTTACATCAATAACAACGCAGGCCTCTGTTTGCTCAATTATTAAAAATCCACCGCATTTAAGCCAAACTTTTTTATTAAATATCTTTTCCACTTGGCTTTCAACCAAGTAGTTCTCAAACATAGGCACTGGATTGTCATAAAAGATAACTCTCTCTGCTTCGTTAACAGTTTCTTCCTTTAAAATGTCGTACTCCATTTTATCATTCAGCACAATTTCATCAACATCATCACTGAACAAATCTCTTGCCGCCTTAACTGTTGTAGCCGCCTCACTGAAAATTAAGCTTGGTGCTTTGCTGTAGCGTGCCTGCCTCATAACTTCTTCACTTATTTTAAACAGCCTGTCCACTTCTGCCTTAAACTCATCAATTCCCTTGCCCAAACCTTCGGTACGTATAATAATGCCATACCCCTCTGGAAGAACTTCTTTGGCAATATTTTTTATTCTCTCTCGTTCTTCTTCATTTACAATTTTTTTAGAAATCCCAATGTTTCCGTTTTCATCTGGAATAAGCACCAAAAATTTCCCTGTAAAAGAAATCTTGCTTGTAACTCCTGCACCTTTCAAGCCAGAAGCATCCTTTTGCACTTGAACTGCAATTTCACTGTAAGGTTGAAAATTTTTGCCTTTTTCTAATAAAAGGTAAGCATTTTTTTCTTCACCTATATCCACAAAACATGCCTGCATACCCTTATGCACACTCATAATCCTACCAACATAAATATTGCCTACAATACTTTTGTTCAGCTTGCTTTCATATATAAATTCCGTAAGCTCACCGTTTTCCACAAGTGCAACCCTTGTGTGGTGCATAGACGAATCTACAAGTACTCTTTTCATTAAAATTCAACTCCATAGGTAAGTGGAACTAACTTCTCATCAATAACCATGTAAATATCCATACGCTTAAACCCTATTTTAAACTTGTTATATTCAACACCAACAAAATTGTAAAATCCTTCTGCAACAGATTCTGGCTTTAGGTTTCTTGTGCTTCCAGCCGCAATAACCATCTCAATAATTGCCGATTCCCCTTCAGAAGCATTAATTAGCTGAAATATATCTGGCTTAATATCTGTTTCCTTAAAATTCTTTTTTGTTTTTTTCATTACAATTATTTCTTTCAGTGCAAAATAATTTTCTAAATTTTCCTCAACCATTTTAGGCGTAATTCTGCTGTCAAGATAAGCCTTATATCTTCCTGCTGAAACACTTGCCATTGTATTTTTAACACCATCTCTACGGCGAATTAATTCTTTTATAACCATTCCATCGGGTAAAACGGCATTTAATCTTTCCATAACCTCTTTGGGTTCAAGGTCTTGGGTAAGCTTTAAATCTCCATACTCACCTTCGCTTACATAGCCAAGGCTTAATGGGCTTGCAAAGTCAATCTGCTGGTGCGGATTAAATCCGTTGGAATATGCAATTGGCAAATCTGCTCGCTTAATGGAACGCTGAAATGCCTGAACAATATCTAAATGTCCTATAAACTTAATTTCTTCGCCTTTGGAAAACTTAAACCTGTATGTCATCATAGCACACACCTCCTCCAAAAGTCTTTGCACCACAGTTTGAACATTCCTGTCTGCAATTTGGCGTAACTTCTGCCCTCAAGGCTTTTTCTCGCTCGTTTATTAAAAACTGACGTGACACACCAACTGAAATATGGTCCCAAGGAAGTATCTCGTCGTAGCTTCTAACACGGTTTGCATAGAAGGCAGGGTCAACGCCTGTTTCTTCAAATGCATTTGTCCAACCTTCCCAGTTGAACTTGTCCGTCCAACCATCGTAACGACAGCCGTTTTCCCATGCCTTATATATTACTGCCCCAATACGTCTGTCACCCCTTGCCATAACTCCTTCAAGGGAACTCATTTTTGTATTGTGGTAAGTAAAACGTACCTGTTTACGGGTTATACTTCTTTTTGCAATACGGGCTTTTTCACCAAAGCTTTCGTAGGTGTCCTGTGCATCCCACTGGAAAGGTGTGAATGGTTTTGGCACAAAGCAAGAGGCACTGGCATTCACCGTAACAGGCTTCGGTCTATTCTCTTTTGGAATTTCAAAAAACTTTTCTACTATTTTATCTGTAAGAGCCCCAATTCCTCGTAAATCCTCTTCTGTTTCCGTTGGAAGCCCAAGCATAAAATACATCTTAACCTTTGTCCATCCGCCATCAAAGGCAAGCTTACATCCATCAAGTATAACCTCTTCCGTAAGGTTTTTGTTTACTACGTTTCTAAGGCGTTGCGTACCTGCCTCTGCCGCAAAGGTAAGGCTGCTTTTTCTTACCTCTTGAACTTTCTCCATCAATTCAATTGAAAATGCATCAATTCTAAGGGAAGGCAGTGAAATATTTACCAATTTATCTTTAAATTCATCTAAAAGTCCGTTTGCTAATTCTGGGAAACAAGTAAAATCACTGGTGCTAAGGGAAATAAGTGAAATTTCCTCATGTCCAGAGCATTTTACTAGGTTTTTAGCCTGTTCCAATAGTGTAGGTGCAGTTTTTTCCCTAACGGGTCTATAAACAAAGCCTGCCTGACAAAAACGACATCCTCTTATGCAACCACGGAAAAGCTCCAACGTAACCCTGTCATGTACTACCTCAATTAACGGAACTAATTGCTTTTCAGGGTAAAACACATTGTCCATATCTGTAACAATAACCTTTTTAATTGTTTTACGTGCCTTTGGATGGTTTGGCTTAAAGCTTTCAATCTCTCCGTTTTCCTTGTAGCTCACATCATAAAATTTAGGCATGTACAACCCGTCAAGTTCCAAAAGACTTTCTAAAAATTCTGCCTTGCTTCCACCGGCTTTTTTGTGTGCTTTATACATGTCCAATATTTGGTCATAAAGCACCTCTCCTTCGCCAAGGTAAAAAATATCAACAAAATCTGCCAAAGGCTCTGGATTATATGCACATGAACCGCCGCAAATTATTATAGGGTCATCGTCAGTTCTATCACAACTTAAAACAGGAATATTGCTCATATCCAGCATATTTATAAGATTGGTATAACAAAGCTCATATTGTAATGTAAAGCCAACAAAATCAAATTTTCTTAGTGGTTCTTGGCTTTCAAGTGCAAACAATGGAATATTGTTTTCACGCATTTTTTCTTCCAAATCTGTCCATGGTGAAAAAACCCTCTCGCAGTAAGTGTCTTCACGCCTGTTAAGAAAGTAGTATAATATTTGAAGACCCAAATGGCTCATTCCAACCTCGTAAACATCTGGGAAGCAAAATGCAAACCTAATATCCACATTTTCAGGGTCTTTTTTTACCATATTAACTTCTCGGCCAACATATCTTGCTGGCTTTTCAACCTGCAAAAGTATTTCGTCGGGAATTGCATTTTTCATTTATTTATCCTCCATTTTGGTGTACCTAAGGAAACACTGATTTAATGTTATAAAAAATCTGTTCTCTCCAAATTTTTTCACTAAACCTAAATTATTTTTTATTTTTGAATTAATCTCCGTTTCCCTAAAAAACTATTACTATATATCATACCCCAAAGGAAGGATAATTGCACTAATTAATTTACAGTAGCCGCATCATTTGGCAAAAAAACTTCCTCAACTGTATCTTCAACCTTTTCTGCAACATCTTTTCCTTTAAATGTCATAATTTTTTCAATGCCCTTTTGGCTCATTTCCTTGGCTTGCTGTACTGTTATGCTTTCACTTATTGCTGTTTTAAGGCTTACCTGTAATTTTTCAGCTGCGGGATTATTTAAGTTAGCAATTGCAAATGTAAGTACAATCATTAGTACACTTACATATGCCTTAACCATCATACGCTCTTTTTTTTCTCCAAAGATATTTTCATCATATTTCTTTGCAGTAGTAGAATTTTTTTTCGGATATGTTCTTTTAGTTTTTACCATAAAAATCACCTCAGAACATTACTATTCCACAGTTCACAAAATATTCATTTGCAACCACTGTTAATTTAATATATAATTGCTTTTGGTTGTAGTAACTATGAAAATTAAAAATTAAGGAGGATATTGATTATGAAAAAAACTTTGCTTGGCATTATGTGCCTTTTTTTAACACTTGGTGCATTTGTAGGCTGTGCTAAAAAAGAAGAAAAACAAAAAATTGAACGAACAATAACAGTTAAGGAATTGGGCCTTACATATGAAACACCTAAAAAATGGATGGAATATCAAGAATCCAATATTTATCCTGTTACAATTAAAGGCGAAAACACTTTTGCAGAAGTTGTTTATGGCTATATTACTGACGAAAATATGGAACGCCTTAACAGTGGTGAGGAATCATCTATAAGGGACTGCCTAAACAACATTTGTGAAATTATTGTTGCAAAAACCGAAAACTTCAAGAATGGTTCTTTGGATAGTTTGCTTGGCGAATATAATTACTCAGAAGAAATTTCTGAACAAGGTGAATACAGTTATTATATTGCCTATGGACATAAAGAGGCTCTTTCCACCCTTACCGGTGATGACCTTACAAAATATGACGAAATTTTAGAGGGTGTGCCTGCCCTTGCCTCCAGTGTTCATACCGAAGCTTTTGATGACACACTTTTGTCAGCCAAAGAGGATGTATACGCAAAGACAATTTCATTTGATACAACTGCACTTGAGGGTGCACAGGTAGACAGTACAATTTTTGCAAACTATGATTTAACTATTTTAAACTTTAGCGGAACTTATACCTATCCTGAATCTGACGAATTTGCAGTTTTGCAGGAAGTATATGAAACTGTTAAAAAAAATCCTGAACAAATAAACGTAATATCAGCAATTATTGATACCCCAGCACCAGAGGCTGAAGCAATTGCACTTAAAGCAAAAAATGATGCTGGTGCAGAATTTCTTACAATTAAGTTAGATACTACCCTTGCAAATTGGGTTACAAAAAACCTAAAAGGTGTTCCCTCAACGGTATTTGTAGACAGTAACGGACAAATAGTTGGCGAAATACTTGAAGGAACTAAATCTGCTGAAACATACATTGAAGAAATGAATACACGCTTAGAGGAAGTAAAAAACAGATAAAACTATCAAAAACCGTGTCTCAGGGTTTCACAGGTCAGCACTTTGCTTCCCAAAGCTGTCCTGTGGGCAGATGGCATGTCTTTGCCATTGCATAATTTATCAATATAAAACCGCATGAATATGCGGTTTTAATAAAAGTTTTTGGTCTTGCTTTTTTCAAAAAGCAAGTGGGTTTGGGCAACACCCAAGGTTTGTCTACGCTCTGGACCGTGATATACTCACGGTCTTGTTTCATTTATAACCTTTAAAAACTCACTTCCATATTGCTGTAGCTTTTTGTACCCAACACCGGATACCTCCAAAAATTCTTCATCATTTTTAGGCATTTTTCTGCACATATCGTAAAGTGTTGCATCTGAAAATACAACAAAAGCAGGTACACCCTGTACCGTTGCAATTTTTTTTCTAATCCTTTTAAGTTCCGCAAGCAAATCTCCATCAAGACTGGCAATCATACGCTTTTTCCGTTCTTCTTTGGTTATTTTTTCGTAACAGTTAGAGCAGTTACCGCACCCTTCGTTAACATTCTCTCCAAAATATCTAAGCACGTATGTACGCAGACACTCCGTGGTTTGGCAGTAAAAATTCATTTGTTCAAGCCTACGAAAATCCTCTGCCATCATTTTTTGCCTTGCTTTTTCTTCTTCTACGCCCATAACATTATTTTGACGACTGTTTTCTATTAAGAATTTATTAGTGGCAACATCGTTACTGCTGTAAAGCAAAATACATTGTGCACTTTCTCCGTCTCGTCCTGCACGTCCTGCCTCTTGGTAATAGCTCTCAATATCCTTTGGCATATTATAATGCACCACAAACCGAACGTCAGATTTATCTATGCCCATTCCAAAGGCATTGGTGGCAACCATAATATTTGCCTTATCATATATAAATTTTTCCTGATTTTCCTTTCGCTCCTGTATTTCCAACCCTGCGTGGTATCTTGTTGCTTTAAATCCCTCTTGATTAAGAAGATTACACACCTCTTCAACCTTTTTTCGTGTAGTGCAATAAATAATTCCACTTTCATTTCTATGCTCTCTAACAATGTCCATAAGCTCATTTTTCTTGCTCTGCTTTTTTCGCACCTCATAATAAAGATTTTTCCTGTCAAAACCAGTAACTACTTGCAACGGTGCGTTAAGCCTAAGCATTTTAACAATATCATCTTTTACCCTAGCAGTTGCTGTTGCAGTAAATGCTGTTATAATTGGTCTCTTTCTAAGGGTGTCTACAAACTGAGGAATATCTAAATAGCTTGGTCTAAAATCTTGTCCCCATTGAGAAACGCAGTGTGCTTCGTCCACTGCAACCATTGTAATATTTACTTTCTGCACAAAACTTTGAAACCTAGCAGTAAGCAGTCTTTCTGGTGCAACATAAATTATTTTGTATTTGCCAACGGTGGCAAACTCCAGTGCTTTAAGATACTGCCTTTCTGTAAGAGAACTGTTGAAAAATGCCGCAGGAACACCAGCCGCAACAAGTGATGTTACTTGGTCTTTCATAAGTGAAACTAAAGGAGATATAACCAATGTTATTCCTTCCATAACCATTGAAGGAACTTGAAAGCAAAGGCTTTTGCCTGCACCTGTAGGCATTATTCCAAGGGCGTCTTTTCCCAGTAAAATTGTGTCAACTATCTGCTCTTGCCCCTCACGAAAAGAGTGATAGCCAAAATATCTATTTAAAACTTCATATTTATCCATAAGTTAACTTTCATACTCCTGTTTTTATATAAAGTATATCACAATTAGTTTAACCCAACCACCGTTTTATGGTATACTAAACCTATAAACTGTACAAAGGAGTGTCAGTATGACAAAAATAATTAATATTTTAGCTAAAGAGCTTAATCTTAACCCAACTCATGTAGAAAACGTCATAACCTTAATTGATGAAGGCAATACCATCCCTTTTATTGCCCGCTACCGTAAGGAACTTACAGGCACAATGGATGACCAAATTCTTCGTCAGCTTGAAGAACGCCTGAACTACTTGCGTGGTCTTGACAAACGTCGAAGTGAAATTATTTCTTCCATTGAAACCCAAGGAAAGCTTACGGATGAGCTTGTGTTGAATATAGAAAATGCTGAAACTCTTGCCGCTTTGGAAGATATTTACCGCCCATATAAACAAAAGCGAAGAACTCGTGGTACAATGGCACGTGAAAAAGGTCTTGAACCGCTTGCAACACTGCTGTTTACTCAAAACATTAAAACAGGCACTATTGAGGAACTTGCCGTGCCTTACATTGATGCTGAAAAAGGCGTTGAAACGGTAGAAGATGCCCTTAATGGTGCTTCAGATATTATCGCAGAGGATATATCCGACAACGCTGAAATCCGTAGCAAACTTCGTACCCTTTTTACTAAAAAAGGTATTCTTACGTCTAAAGGAACAACTGAAGACGACAGCGTTTATCGCCTATATTATGATTTTAGTGAGGCAATTGCAAAACTTCCTAGCCATCGAATACTAGCCATAAACCGTGGAGAACGAGAGGATTTTTTGAAAGTCTCTATAGAAGTTGACACTGAAAATGCTCTTGACATAATGCGACGAGTTGTAATAAAACAAGGCAGTATTTCCACTGATTTTGTGAACACTGCCATGGAAGATTCATATAAACGCCTTATTTTCCCATCTATAGAGCGTGAAATAAGAAATCATTTAACCGACATCGCATCGCAGCAAGCAATTAGCATGTTTGCTTTAAATCTTGAACCATTACTTATGCAACCACCTGTTAAAAACAAGGTAACCATGGGCTTTGACCCTGCCTACAGAACAGGTTGCAAAATAGCTGTTGTAGATGGCACAGGCATGGTGTTGGACACTACAGTTGTTTACCCTACACCACCTGCAAACAAAAAAGAAGAAGCGGCTAAAAAACTTACTCAACTTATTGATAAACATAAAATAGAAGTAATTGCTATAGGAAACGGAACTGCTTCAAAGGAATCAGAAATTTTTATTGCCGAGCTTATTAAAGACATGCCATCTGTTGGATACATGATGGTTAACGAGGCTGGTGCATCTGTATACTCTGCCTCAAAACTTGGTGCAGAAGAATTCCCAGAATATGACGTTTCTCTTCGCTCTGCTGTTTCCATAGCAAGAAGATTGCAAGACCCTCTTGCAGAGCTTGTTAAAATTGACCCGAAATCTATTGGCGTTGGGCAGTATCAGCACGATATGCCCCAGGCTCAGCTTGGCGAAACCCTCACAGGCGTTGTGGAAAACTGCGTTGGTCGTGTTGGTGTAGACCTTAATACAGCCTCACCGTCACTTCTTGCCCGTGTTTCTGGTCTTAATGGAACAATTGCTAAAAATATAGTTGCGTACCGAAATGAAAATGGTATTTTTACAGATAGAAAAACTCTTAAAAAGGTTTCAAAGCTTGGACCCAAAGCATTTGTTCAGTGTGCAGGCTTTTTACGTGTTGCCGAAAGCAAAAATATATTGGATAACACTTCCGTTCACCCAGAATCCTATGGTGCGGCAGAAAAACTTCTTGAGCTATGCGGATACAGCGAAGATGATGTTAAGAAAAATAACCTACTTGAATTAAGGGATAAGGTTTCAAAGCTAGGTGAACAAAAAGTTGCAGAAATTTGCGGTGTTGGTGTTCCAACCATTAAGGACATTATTACCGAACTGCTTAAACCAGGACGTGACCCTCGTGACGAACTTCCTGCACCAATGCTACGCACTGATGTACTAGATATGAAAGATTTAAAACCAGGAATGGAGCTGACAGGCACAGTTAGAAATGTAGTTGACTTTGGTGTATTTGTTGATATTGGCGTACATCAAGATGGTCTTGTGCATATCTCTCAATGCAGTAACAAGTTTATAAAGCACCCATCTGAGGTGCTTAGTGTTGGAGATATTGTTAACACCGTTGTGCTAGAATGCGACCCGAGCAAAAACAGAATTTCTCTTTCAATAAAACAGGCTGTGAAAAATTCAAAACCTTGAGGGCTTTGCCCTCAAACCAGACTATAGACAAAATCAAAACCTTAAGGGCTTTGCCCTCAAACACCCACAATGGTTTCACCCATTGACCCATCTTAGAAAACGCTAAGGGTTTGGGAACAAAGAGTTCCCAAATGGAAACGTGAAGGCGGAATTCATTTCCGCCGTAACGCAAAAAAGTCAGTATTTTCAAGGCTTTTAAGCCTAGGTTGAAAATACTGACTTTTATCATACCAGTAACTAAATCAAGTCGTAAGGCGACTTGATTTAAAGCATGTAGACAAGTCTAAGTGCTTACTTCTTTATATTAAAAAATGCGTTACGACCAGCGTACTGTGCCACAAGGTCAAGTTCTTCTTCAATTCTTAATAACTGGTTATATTTTGCAACCCTGTCACTTCTTGCAGGTGCACCAGTTTTAATCTGCCCTGCGTTTACCGCAACAACAATGTCTGCAATAGTTGCGTCCTCTGTTTCACCAGAACGATGGCTAACTACAGCTGTCATATTGTTTTTGTTTGCAAGAGCAATTGCGTCAAACGTTTCTGTAAGTGTGCCAATTTGGTTAACCTTAATAAGAATAGAGTTACCTGCTTTAAGGTCAATACCTTTCTGTAGTCTTTCAGTATTTGTAACGAATAAATCATCGCCTACAAGCTGAACCTTATCACCAAGTTCCTTTGTAAGTAACTGCCAACCTGACCAGTCTTCTTCTGCAAGACCATCTTCAATGGAGACAATTGGATATTTTTCACAAAGTGCTTTCCAAAGCTCTACCATTTCCTCGCTTGTTCTAACAATTTCTTTCCCTGCCATTTTACTTTCGCCCTCAAAGTGATATTTACCATCTTCTTCAAAAAGCTCACTTGTTGCTGGGTCCATAGCAATCATAATATCTGTTCCGAAACCGTAGCCAGATTTTTCAACAGCTTCTTTAATAAGGTCAATAACTTCATCTGGTGTAGCAAGGTCTGGTGCAAAACCACCCTCATCACCAACTGCTGTAGAAAGTCCTTTGCTTTTAAGCACTTTTTTAAGGTTGTGATAAATTTCAGCACACATTCTAAGTGCTTCTTTAAAGCTTGGAGCACCTACTGGCATAATCATAAATTCCTGAAAATCTACAGTGTTATCAGCATGCTTTCCACCATTCATAATATTCATCATTGGTACAGGCATTGTTTTTGCATTAAAACCACCAAGGTACTGATATAAAGGAAGATCCAATGCATTAGCTGCGGCCTTTGCAACTGCCATAGAAATACCTAAAATTGCATTTGCACCTAATTTTGCTTTATTTGGTGTGCCGTCAAGTTCAATCATTGCCTTATCCACAGCAACTTGGTCTAGGGCATTCATACCAATAATTTCATCGGCAATAATTGTATTCACATTGTCAACAGCATCCTCAACGCCATTTCCCATATATCTATCGCCGCCGTCGCGAAGCTCAACTGCTTCAAACTGACCTGTTGAAGCACCACTTGGCACTGCCGCACGTCCAATAATTCCACCATCAACTGTAACTTCAACCTCAACCGTAGGGTTTCCTCTGGAATCTAAAATTTCTCTTGCAAACACGTCTAATATTTCAATATAACTCTTCATTTTTTGTTGCCTCCTCGTATATATTATTTCCCAATAAGCAGGGATTTGCCTGTCATTTCCTCTGGAACTGGTATGTTCATCATTTCTAATAGCGTTGGAGCAATGTCTGCAAGCTTTCCACCATCCCTAAGTCCAATTCCGTCTGTATAATTTACCAACACAAATGGAACAGGGTTGGTTGTGTGTGCAGTAAACGGGCTACCATCTTCATAATCAATCATTTGGTCACTGTTGCCATGGTCGGCACAAATAAACATTTGCCCGTTTACCTCAAGCAACGCTTCCAAAGTCCGCCCTACACAGCTGTCTACTGCCTCAATTGCTTTAATTGCCGCCGAAAGAATGCCAGTGTGCCCAACCATATCAGGGTTAGCAAAATTTACAATAATAAGATCGTATTCCTGTTTTTTAATATTTTCAACCAATTTGTCTGCAACTTCATAGGCACTCATTTCTGGCTGAAGGTCATATGTTGCAACCTTAGGTGACGGTATAAGTATTCTATCTTCATTTGGATTTGGAACTTCCACCCCACCATTAAAAAAGAAAGTTACGTGGGCATATTTTTCTGTTTCTGCAAGACGTAACTGTTTCTTGCCCAGCGATGAAATATACTCACCTAATGTATTATCCAAAGTTTGCTGTTTAAAAGCAACTTCTTTGTTTTCAATGGTTTTGTCATATTCTGTAAAACACACATAGGTAACACCTGTATTGTCCTTGCCCCGTTTAAAACCTGTAAATTCCTTATCACAAAATGCTCTGGTAATTTCTCTTGCCCTGTCTGGTCTAAAATTGAAGAAAATCACAGAATCCTCGGGGTTAATAAGTGCCACACATTGCCCATCTTCATCTACAATATTTGTAGGCAAAACAAACTCATCTGTCACTTTCTGTTCGTAAGTATTTGCAATACATTCCTTTGCACTTTTGGCTTTTTCACCTACTCCCATTGTCAAACAGTCATAGGCACGCTGAACTCTTTCCCATCGATTGTCCCTATCCATAACATAGTAGCGACCCATAACCGATGCAATCTTGCCAACGCCAATGCTACGCATTTCTTCCTCAAGACGCTGTAAATAGCCATCACCAGCGTGTGGCGGTGTATCTCTTCCGTCTAAAAATGCGTGAACAAAAACCTTTGTCAAGCCATTATTTTTTGCCAATTTAAGTAAAGCGAAAAGATGATTTATGTGGCTGTGAACACCTCCGTCACTTAACAATCCAAACAAATGAAGTGCAGAGTTATTCTTTTTGCAATTGTCCACTGCTTTCAAAAATTCTCCCTTTTCAAAAAAATCTCCATCTGCAATTGCTTTTGTTATTCTTGTAAGTTCCTGATAAACAATTCTGCCTGCACCCATGTTAAGATGACCTACCTCAGAGTTGCCCATCTGCCCCTCTGGAAGCCCAACGTCAAGACCACTTGCATAGCCTTTAACGTTTGGATATTTAGCCATAATGCCATCCATAACAGGTGTGTTTGCCATTTTAACTGCATTGCCTTCTTTTCGTTCATTTATTCCAAAACCATCTAAAATCATTAGAACCGTAGTTTTCATTATCTTCCACCTCTTTTTAAGCCCGTGGCAGCTTTGCCCCAAATTATCTGCAATTCTGTTAACACTTGTTCGCTATTGCAGAGCCATTGGCTTATAACAAACCATAGAATATTTTAATAGTTTACTATTTCAGAAAATTCTTCCTTTAAGCTTGCTCCACCAACAAGTCCACCATCAATATCTGCTTTCGCAAACAACTCTGCAGCATTTTGTGCGTTTACACTTCCGCCATACTGTATGCGAACTTCATCAGCAACTTCTTTTCCAAAAATTTCAGCTACTACAGCTCTAATGGCACAGCAAACTTCCTGTGCTTGGTCCGTTGTAGCAGTTTTGCCCGTACCTATTGCCCAAATTGGCTCATAGGCAATTACCATTTTTTTAACAGCCTCTCCGTCTATGCCTGTAAGTCCGCATTTAATTTGAGTACGCACAAACTCAATAGTAACACCAAGTTCTCTTTGCTCAAGAGTTTCGCCACAGCACATAATAGGGATCATTCCATGCTCTATTACTTTTTTAACTTTTTTGTTAACAGTTTCATTGGTTTCTGCAAAATACTGACGTCTTTCAGAATGACCTATAATTACATATTGAACTCCGCATTCTTTAAGCATTGAAGGTGAAATTTCACCTGTGTATGCTCCATTTTCCTCAAAATATACATTTTGTGCTCCAACCGCAATTTTTGTACCTCTAAGTGCTTCAACAGCAGGTATAATATCAATGGCTGGTACGCAAAAAATTACGTCTACCTTTTCGCTATCTACCTTTGTTTTCAGCATATTAATAAGTTCTACAGCTTGCTTTGGTGTTTTGTTCATTTTCCAATTTCCTGCAACTATTTTTTTTCTCATTATTAAACCTGCCCTCACTTTTTATTTGTCGTTCACAGCCGCAACTCCTGGTAACTCCTTGCCTTCAAGGAACTCCAACGATGCGCCGCCACCTGTAGAAATGTGGCTCATTTTATCTCCAAAACCTAATATGTTTACCGCTGCCGCAGAATCTCCTCCACCTATAATTGTTGTTGCATCAATATCCGCAAGGGCTTTTGCAACTGAAATTGTACCGTTTGCAAAATTCTCAAACTCAAATACGCCCATAGGTCCATTCCACACAACTGTTTTTGCCTCTTTAATTGCCTCAACAAAAAGTTCACTTGTTTTCTGCCCAATGTCAACGCCTTCCCAGCCAGAAGGTATTTGGCTAACGTCAACTGTTTTAAATGGTGTATCATTTTTAAATTCCTGAACTACTACCGTATCCAAAGGTAAAAGGAATTTTACTCCATTTTTCTCAGCCTTTACCATCATGTTTTTTGCATATTCAATACTATTTTCATCTAACAATGAATTTCCAACCTCATAGCCCTTAGCTTTAAGGAAAGTATATGCCATTCCTCCGCCAATAACGATGGTATCTACCTTATCCAAAAGATTATTGATTACTGCAATCTTATCTGCAACCTTTGCACCACCAAGTATTGCAACAAATGGTCTTTTAGGATTATTTACGGCATTTCCAAGATATTCAATTTCCTTTTCCATAAGGTAGCCAACCGCTGCCTCTTTTACAAACTTTGTAACCCCGACAGTTGAACAATGTGCTCTATGACTTGAACCAAATGCATCGTTTACATATATATCTGCAAGGCTTGCAAGCTCTTTACTGAAATTATCTTCATTTTTTGTTTCCTCTTTACGAAAACGAGTGTTTTCAAGCAAAATAACATCGCCGTCTTTCATTTTTGACACGGCATTTTTTGCATTCTCACCAACAACTGTATCATCTTTTGCAAAAACTACCTCTTTTCCCAAAATTTCCGTCAATCTTTTTGCAACAGGTAAAAGAGAAAGCTCCGGCTTTACTTCACCATTCGGTTTGCCCATGTGGGAACAAAGAATAATTTTTCCACCGTCATCAATTAATTTTTTTATAGTAGGAAGCGCTGCTGTTATTCGATTTTCGTCAGTTATTACCCCATCTTTAAGTGGTACATTAAAATCACATCTTACAAGTACCTTTTTCCCTTTTACATGTAAATCTTCAACTGATTTTTTATTTAACATTTGCTCTATCTCCCTTCATTTAAACATGCGAATTAACTTCGCATATTTTTTATTATACCTCAAATATTTCCAACATTCAAGCAAGGTAATATTCTTTCCCTTAGCTTTCACTATGCGAAAAACTATATTCTAAAATCTTAAAGTTAATACAAAAAACTCCACTTTACCTTAGCACAAACAGTAAAGTGGAGTTGATTTTATTTTACATTCATCTTTATAATTCTATTTAGAGCAAACCCTATACCCATTAAACAATATACAACTGGCATAATGCTTACCATTCCATCATTTATAAGTGCATCTATCATTATACCAACAATGGCAACAAACACTCCTAACCCTATGAAGTGCTTATAATCTGTAAATTCACGCTTGCGATATATTTTTAAGCTTTCCCACAGATAAATACCATAAACTGCGAGCAGTGCAACAAGTGAAATTACACCTGTGTTAACCGCCGTAGCCAGGTACAAACTATGTGGTTTGTCAACCATTATTGACACCTCGTTGGACAAATAACCAATATTATATCGACCTGCATAATCATCCTGCGGAAAATAGATTGGGAAAGTATCTGCACCATGGCCAATAAACAATGTATCTTTAATAAGAGGGAATGTTCGTGACCATATGTACCCACGGTATGTAGCAAATCCTTGATTGTTCTTAAACCCAAAGCTTTCAATTTCTTTTAGCTTAATTCCCATTCCAGAAGGGGCAACATAATACAATTGTCCATCATACAAGCCAAAATTCCAAACAAATGATGCAGTTTTAACAAACACAAACGTAGTTTTTGCTTGTTCATCATATTTGCTTTCCACCGCCATAAATCGGTTATTTAACCCTAATTCCTTGCCTTCTGCATCTACAACTTCTGTAACATCCTTTCCATCTGTTAATACAGTAACTGCATTGCCTACAAAACTAAAGGTTACGTTCCCTCCCTCAGTTTTTATATAGTCTATTTTAAGTTTTTCTGGCCCTGTAGTTTCAGATACTGTATCATCAGCAAATACAGTTTTAACTATTCCAAAGCCCTCAGAATAGGCATTAGCACTTTTTACCTCGCCTAAAATGGAAGGAATGCTAAGAAATATTGAAATAGCAACAAATACGGCAACTATACCAATGCTTTTACCCATTTTTTTAATATTTTCAATTCCAAGTACTACCGCACCGAACACAGCCGCACCAAATATAGCAACCATACCGCCAAGAGAATATGCCTGAAAAAGATTAAAGAACATAAAACCTGTTAATACAGCAAATATAATTTTTTTCTTTATATCTTTAGCTTCAATAGATGTCATTGCAAAAATGCATATTGGCATAATAATGAAAAAAGATGTATGGTTTTGATTTCCAAAAAACCATCTTACTGTATCTGCCGACTTTTTAGCACCCAAATCCACTTGACCCCAATATTTAGATGGCACATATAACCATTCAGGTAAATTATTAATATCTACACCACATAACTGCAATACACCCCATATTCCAAGAAGTGTACATGCCACTGCAAA
>JAQVIB010000190.1 GCA_028695945.1 Lachnospiraceae bacterium | reverse complement strand
TCTGGATTGTTAGCATTAATTTTAACAGGAAGATACCCAGAACTTACTGAAAATTCCACGTTTTGGGTAACATCTGTAAACATTTTAAAAATTCTACAGCGGCCCTTTCTGTTTTTTCATCAGAGGCGGTTACTGCCATGCCTGCACCCTGCTGAGGAGCGTAATTTTCTCCATTTTCAAAAACGGGCATTGGGTAAATTTCACCCTTTATAAGGTAGGTGCTTCCATTTGTAAGGGTCACTTCTTTAGGGAAATAAACAGAGCCAGCAGCAGAACCTACAAGGGCAATAAGGTCACCTGTTTTTGCATCATCACTACGAAAACGTCCTACTGATGTGAAATATCCTTTTACAAATGGAACATAGAAGTTGTCCCAAAGTTTGCGAAAAACTTCCTTATTTAAAGTAATTGTTTCTTTACCATCGTTAACACTGAAAATTTCTTCTCCAAGTTGCATACTTCCAATAATAATATAATTTGCAATGGCATCACGACCGAAAAACGCTTTTCCATCATCAGGTTCCTCAGTTTGGCTGTCTGTCCAGTTATAATAACTTTCGGCAAGTTTTGTAATTCCTTCGCAGGTTAAAAGGTCCTTTTCATTTGCATTTGTTGCAGAGGCAAATTTATCCCAATCGGTTTTATTAAGCATAAGAACCTCGGTACTTTTTGCAATAGGAAAAATTCTTATAGAGCCATTATTTTCAAAGTCGCCCTCTTTAATGTAGCTTTCAATGTATTCTGATTTTTCATCATCCGTTAGGTATTTATTTATATCTGCAAGCAAACCCATTTGGTTAAGGGTATAGGCTGTATCACTGTAGCAGGAAAAAATATCGGGCATATCGTCTGAACCTACCTCTTTGTTGGCAGACTCCATAATTTTATCCGCAAGCTCGGTTACAGAACTTTGGTTATAGGCTTCAACCACAATATTTTTTTCATAGCCAACAGTTTCGTTAAATTCTGAAACAAGGTTATCAAAAATTTGCTTTTGTGCACCGTTGTAGTAGTGCCAAATGGTAACTGCAACAGGTGCTGAGTTTTTTTGCGTGATGCTTTTACCTGTACAGCCGTAAAAAGCCAATGTTAAGGCAAAGATAACTACTGCAAATTTAGAAATTTTACGGTACATAATAGTCTCCTTATAATTTGAATAAACGGAAATATTTATAATGTAATTTGACTGTTATTGTACCATCTAAAAATGCAAAAAACAACAAAATGTAGCATTATCTCTTTTTTTGAACGGAAAAACCAAATTTACCCAATTTGTTACCAAGACCAAAGTATTCACCGTGAGAATAGCACACAGGTTTAGTGTTGTTAAAATGGAATTTGCCTGTTTTATCCATAAATTCGTTGCTTACACTAACAGCAACTACCTCAGCCAAAAACATATGGTGTGTTCCTAGTGGAATAATGTCTTTTACCCTGCATTCAATGTTTACAGGGCTTTCATAAATGATAGGTGCACTTACCTTGCTTGCCTTTGCAGAAGTAAGCTTAAGATCTTTAAATTTGTCAATATCCCTACCGCTTTTTACTCCGCAGTAGTCACAAGCACGCACAAGGCTTTCAGTGGTAAGGTTAATTACAAATTCACCAGTTTTCTTTATCATTTCATAAGAATATCTTTCAGGGCGTACCGAAATATAGGTCATTGCTGGGGCTGTATTAATTGTGCCAGCCCAAGCAATGGTAATTATGTTTTTTTCACCCTCCATAGTGCCGCAACTAACCATAACTGCAGGTACAGGATATAACACTGTTCCAGGTTTCCATATATCTTTTCCCATAATATCTCTCCTTTGATTTATGCCTTTATTTTAAGCGAATATTCATATAATAAGTATAGCATAAATTTAAGGCTTTTGTTGAAAAAAAGCTGGTTTTAGAGTAACATATATAATGAGATGATATGGATTGAGGTGGAAAGATGGATTTTCCCGCAAAGTTTATTGAAAATATGAAAACCATTCTGGGTGAAGAGTTCTACCAGTATGAAAAAAGTTTTGAAGAAGGAAGATTTTATGGTCTTAGGGTGAATACTTTAAAAATTTCACCAGAGGATTTTAAAGCAAAAAATTTATTTGACCTTGAGACTGTAAAATGGTGCAAGGAAGGCTTTTATTATGGCGAAGGCATAAGACCTGCAAAGCACTCTTATTACCATGCAGGGCTTTATTATTTGCAAGAACCAAGTGCAATGAGTCCGGCGGCAGTGCTAAAACCAAATAAGGGCGACAAGGTGTTGGATTTATGTGCGGCACCAGATGGAAAAACTACTTAACTAGGGGCAAGCCTTGAAGGGACAGGCGTGCTTATAGCAAACGACATAAGTGCAGGGCGAACAAAGGCACTGCTTAAAAATGTGGAGCTGTTTGGAATAACTAACTGCGTTATTATGAGCGAAACGCCAGAAAAGCTTAGCAAAACCTTTAATGGATACTTTGACAAAATATTGGTGGACGCACCTTGCAGTGGCGAAGGAATGTTCCGCAAGGAACCTGATGTTATTAAAAGCTGGAATGAAGATATGCTGGAGTTCTGCCAAAAAAGCCAGAGGGATATTTTAGAAAGCTCTGCAAAAATGCTTAAAGCTGGCGGTCTGCTTTTATATTCCACGTGTACTTTTTCGCCACAAGAGAATGAAAAAAGCATTAATGATTTTTTAAATGACCATGAGGAATTTGAACTTTTACCTATAGGTGAAGAATTGGGTTTTGCTGACGGAAACCCTAATTGGGTTGAGGGTGGAAGAGAAGAATTGATTTATACAAAAAGGCTTTGGCCTCACAAAATAAAAGGCGAAGGTCATTTTCTTGCACTTTTACATAAAAAAGAAGCAGATGAAAATACTGTATTTGTATGGGAAAAAGAAAAAACCGACAGTCGCATGAAATATTTTGAGGAATTTAAGGCAGAGGTATTAAATTTAGAGCTTAATGGAGTTTATCAAATAATAAATGACAGTCTTTATCTTTTACCAAAGGAAGTGCCAAGCTTAAAGGAAATACGTGTTATGAGAAGCGGTTGGCTTTTGGGCGAGTTTAAGAAAAATCGTTTTGAGCCAAGTCAGGCACTTGCCATGGGGCTTAAAAGGAATGACATAAAAAACGCTGTGGATTTTGATATTGACGACCACAGAGTTATTCGATATTTAAAGGGTGAAACTGTGGAAGAACAGTGCAAAGACGGTTGGTGTGTGGTGTTATGTGAAGGATACCCATTAGGTTGGGCAAAGGCACAAGGCGGACGGCTTAAAAACAAGTACAGCACTGGCTGGATGATGTAATCTTTGGGACATAAAGAAAAAACCTTGAGGGCTTTGCCCTCAAACACCCACAAGGGTGTTACCCTTGACCCACTAAAACCGCATATTTATGCGGTTTTAAATGAAAGTTTTTGGTCTTACTTTTTTCAAAAAGCAAGTGGGATTGGGCAACGCCCAGGGTTTTTAGCAGTTCGTTTTTAGCAGTTTGGTTTTTCAAAAGAAAAGAGGATAAAATGGCTTTTTTACCTGTAACAAAGCAAGAAATGTTGGATAGAGGTTGGGATAGACCCGACTTTGTGTATATTTGCGGTGATGCCTATGTAGACCACCCGTCCTTTGGTGCGGCAATTATTTGCCGTGTTTTAGAAAGCAGAGGGTACAAGGTGTGTTTTGTGGCACAGCCTAACTGGCGTGAAAAAGATGACTTCATGCGTTTTGGCGAGCCAAGACTGGGCTTTCTTGTTAGCAGTGGCAACATAGACAGCATGGTTAACCACTACACTGTGGCAAAAAAGAAACGTACCAAGG
>JAQVIB010000189.1 GCA_028695945.1 Lachnospiraceae bacterium | reverse complement strand
ATAAATTTACTGTTATATGTGCAGGACTTTGGAATTTCCATCTTCAGCCAATCTGAAATTAAATGTACTTAGGAAAAGTATTGCCTATAGAAAACTTTTAATTATTATTTCACGACACGTCTATTATTTATTCATAAATTTATGTATTTACAGGAGTTTACAGAATAATATGGAGTTATATTTTTTTTTAGCTGCAAGATAATCTCAGCCAAATTGCTGTCGCTAAAAAAATTTTTAAATTTAGGCTCAAGCTTAATATATTGCTGCATTTTAAACAATTTTATTTTTTTTATTTTATTATTATTTATAACAACAAAAGAGAGGCACCACAGGCACCTCTACAAAAATTTTCTTCTAACATCATTTTACCATAAAAATTTGTAAATGTGTGCCTGTGTCCCCTCAAGTATTACAAATGTGCAATATAGGAGGAAAATTATGGACGCACAAACAACAAAAAAGAGCAATTGGAAAGAGTTTGCAACTTTTGCTTGTAAAAACAACAGCAAACAACCCGCAACCCTTAATGGGTTCAAAGGTGCTCAATTCGGGCAAGATGTTAAGAACTGGTTAACAAAGGATTCAATGTTGGTCTAGCCTGTGAAATGTCAGGTTTGATAGTTCTAGACTGCGATGTTGACGAGACTAGAGGCTTAAATGGTATTGAAACACTTGAAAAATTGAAATTGGAGTTGGGACCACTACCTGCAACATTAACCCAAAAGACTCCAAGAACAGGAAGACATTCTATCTTTTCATCTCGGGGGATATGTTCCCCAAGAGGGAAAATAGGCAACGATATTGATGTGAAATATCGAGGCTACGTAATGATTTCACCGTCATCTATAGATGGTAAACGCTATGAAATAGTTGATGGCGTTGATGAAAATGGTAATTTTATCATTGCAGAATTGCCAAAACCATGGATTGAATACCTCGAAAAAAGTCCTTCTTATCAGTCAAATTCGACATCAAAAGAAGCCAAGCCATCCAAAATTTACACTGAAATTGATACAGATAGAATGTTTAATAACTGTAAATTTTTATCACATTGTTCGATTGAGGAAAATGCATCATGCTTGCCAGAGCCAATGTGGCATTCTATGATTCAGGTGTTAAGTTGTATCGAAGATAGTGATTCGCTTATTCACACCCTCTCTGAGCCTTATCATAGCTATTCATATAAAGAAACTCAAAAGAAGATAGACAATGCAAGAAAATTTGGGCAACCACACTCTTGTGATTATATTTCAGCAAATTTCCCTGAAATATGCAAAAACTGTCCTTCTGCGATTAATGAAAGGTTGGTGTAATTATGGAATCCAAAAAACCAAACAACAATAACAACAACCCAGAAGGCGTAAATAATCCATTAGAACACGGATTAAAGACAGTGGACTTTCTTTTCAAGTCAAATGAAAAGAAATTAAAGGCGGCAACATTTATTTCAACAGCCAAAATTGTTTGTAACCTTTATGAGCATAAACTGCCTAACCAAGATAAATTCTTTTATCAAGTGTGGAATAGGACATTTTTGGTTGCTAAGCAAAAAGGTAAGCTAAAAGTAAACCTAGCTGCTAATTTCATAGTTACTGATGTAAAGGAATGCACTCTTGTCTATAATGACAAGAGTGGCAAAAAGCCTTTAAAATACTATATTGTAACGCTTCAAAATGCTAATGGTAAAATTGAAGCGGATGTTGAAATTGCAAACAATTCAAAATCTGATTTCAAACAGTTCCAAACCTGTATCAACAGCTTTTATAATGACTTTGCTGTAAACATGACCGAAGCTGAATTTAAAGCTTTCGTAGCGGAGTTTATTTCACCAAAAGTGGCTTCAACTACTACTATATATACAAATGCAGGCTTAACTTCTGACGGTAACATTTTATACGAAAATGCTCTTGCAACAAAGAATGGTATTATTTGGGCGGATGATGATGGATATATCAAAACAAGCGATAATACGTATATAAAAATCGCTGAATCTACACATTACTTACCAAAACTGGCAAAGAGCGTTAAAACAGGTCAGCAAATTGCTTTTGAGCTACTAACAAATATTAAAGAGTGTTGGTCACAAGATATCATGTTACCATTAATCACACTCGGCAATATGGTTATGGCTATATATTACAATGAATTTATTAAGCGACATGGTGCGCCGACATTAATCTTATATGGTGAAACTGGTACGGGAAAATCTACACTGGTTACGGTTGGATTATCAATGTTTGGTCTTTCAAAAGAAGCCCTTACCTCAGGTGGTTCAACTGCTAAAAGCAATGAGTACTTTTGCTCCAGATATAACGGGCTCAATGTATGTATTGATGATGTAAAGGGTGAAACACTTACATCTAGCAATTTTACGGCACTTATAAAGGGAATATACAAAGGAATTCCTCGAACAAGGTCTTTACCTTATGGCAGAGGTGTAGAGTATATTCATACTTGTAGCCCATTAGGTTATTCAACGAATGAAACATTGTCTGATTTAAAAGAAGTCGTCAACAGGCTTAATATTGTTGAAATATTTGGTAAAATTTTTGAAGCGGGCAAGTTTAAATATCATGAGCTGGATAAAAACAACAAAGACAATTTAAAAGAGTTATCATTGATATTACCTGAGTTTCTGAAATATTCAGTTGATGATGTGATAAAGCTGTATAATCAAGTTTTTGATATGCTTGAAGCTAATATCCAAGATACTCAAAAACGAGTCATAAATAACATTGCATACGCTTATACTGGAGCTTTAATGCTCGTTGGAATTAGCGGCGTTGAATTCGGCAATCTTCAAGAAAAAGTCATTGAATATGCTAAAAAGCAGATTACCAAATACGAAAATATTAAAACTCCAGTAGAAAAAGTACTATCTGCAATAGTAGTCTTACATCAGCTTAGACAACTTGAAAATGGAACTCATTTTAAGATTGTTAAAGCGATGAATGAAGACAAAGAAGAACTTCATATAAGGTTCCATAAAGGGGTTGTTCTAGGTCAGATTAACAAATACTATGCGCATGATAAGCTTAAACGCATCAACGAAGATGCTTTTACAAGCTATGCTAAAAACCACAAGAGATATAGAGGTAATATTGCTGTTAGATATGAAGGCAAAAAAAATCCTGATAACTCTATAATTTTTGATGTAACTGGCTTAGAGGAATTTAGGGACTTTGGTTCAATTATTGAGCCAATGTCTGCTGATGAACTTAGGGCTAGGGTTCAGGAGCGTAATAATACGTAACCTAGGGTAAATTACACCCCAAAGGTAGACGGCTGTTTACCTGCGGGGTATATTTACTAGCTTGTAATCTTGTAATAACCAAAATAATTATTTTATTTAATAAAAAAGGAGAATATAAAATGGAAACTAATAAAAGCAAAATACCTAAAATCTATGGACTAGATGATGTTTCAAGAATGTTAGGTATTCCCAAAGGAACACTTTACAACATGAAATGGCGAGGTTTATTACCTTGCATCAAAATCGGTAAAAGGATAAAAATGACGGAAGAGCATATTCTTCAAGTAATCAACATGGGAGGTAATCTCTATGGCGGTTAAAAGGCGAAAAATTAAGGACAAAGATGGAAATGTTATTGCAGTCAGCTGGTCATATGACTTTTATGATATTTTTAAAAAGAGACATCAGAAATCGGGCTTTAGAACAAAGCCCGAAGCTGAAAGAGCAGAGGCTAAAGCTCGTAATTGTAAAAGTCAAATAATTAGTTACATGATTTTTAAAATAAGTAGTTAAGAATCAGGAGGTAACTAAAATGACAAACAAAGAATTAATTTCAAAGACTTTAGCAAGGCGGATGATGGCTTGCGTT
>JAQVIB010000188.1 GCA_028695945.1 Lachnospiraceae bacterium | reverse complement strand
ACGAATAAATGGATTATTCATTTTGCAACAGAAGATGATATCCCCTCTTGGATGGACTTGGTACACCTAGTGATTGATGGCTTTCCCTATTTGCAGGAGGATAACTACATTTTAGAATTAAAGAGGTATATCAAAAGCAAGCAGGCACTTATAACAAAGGATAATGATACGGCAGTTGGTATTATGCTTTTATCCTACGAAACAGGAAGTATTGATTTTATGGGAACACACCCACTTTATCGTAAAAATGGAATTCCAAAAGCCTTTTTGGATAAAGTTATGGGCGAACTGATTAGGGAAAAAGAAATCAGCATTACAACTTACAGAGATGGAGATAAGGCTGATACAGGACACCGCAAGTTAATTATGGAATTAGGGTTTGCAGAAGCGGAGTTACTTACGGAATTCGGTTATCCTACTCAACGATTCATTTTACCAAAGGAGGTCTCACATGAATAGTAAACAACAAAGCGGCGGACGCAAAACAATACCTGCCGTTCAATCTTCTATACCTTTCCCTGATGAGGTTGAACACCTTACCATGATAAACGAAAAATTGGATGCCTCTGTGCAATGTGCAAATAACACAGTTAAAAAAATTGACAGGGAATATGCTGATGCCAAACGATACATGGCAGACTATCGTGGAGAAATTGACCCACATGGAATGTTCCAAAACGAACTTGCACTAAAACAGATAGACCTCACCGGTGCTTTCGCTGTAGGCATTTGGGAAAAGATTGCCAAACTAAAGGAATCACCATATTTTGCAAGGATTGATTTTCAAACGAATGGAGAAGCAGAGGCAATAAAACATTATATTGGACGATTTGCATTTACCCATGAAAACGAATTGCTTATTTTGGACTGGCGTACTCCTATTGCAAGTATGTTCTATGACTATGAAATTGGCCAAGCAGGATACGACGCTCCTATTGGTAGAATTGATGGCAAACTGACCCGCAAACGCCAATTCAAGGTAAAAAACGGTGAACTAGAATATGCAATTGAAAGCTCTGTCAACATTCAAGATGATGTTTTACAACGTGAGCTTTCCCGTACATCAGATGAAAAGATGAAATCCATCATCGCCACCATACAAAAGGAGCAGAACAAAATTATCCGAAATGATAAAGCTAAGACTATGATTATTCAAGGAGTGGCTGGCTCAGGAAAGACCTCAATCGCACTTCACCGAATTGCTTTTCTGCTCTACCGCTTCAAGGACAGGTTGTCTGCAAACAATGTTGCAATTCTGTCTCCCAATAAGGTGTTTGGCGACTATATTGCAAATGTTTTGCCAGAACTTGGTGAAGAGCCACTATGTGAATTAAGCTTTTGGGATATTGCCGATGCACAGCTTAATGGAATCATCCAATTTGAGCGAGATAAAGACCCACTAGAAATAGATGATTCAAAATGGGATGAAAGAGCACGCTTTAAGTCTACAATAGATTTTGTGAAAAAAATTGATGAGTACATAGAAGCGCTTCCAAGTCTTATTTTTGAATCAACCGACTATGTCTTTGAAGAGTTCTCTGTAACAGCGGATTGGATAAAGAAGCGTTTCTTTGCCTATCGTAGTTATCCAATAAAAAAACGACTTGAGCTGATAGCTAAAGATATTCACGACAATTTTGAATCGTATAATTTTATGGGTGATGAAATTCCGAGAGTAAAGGCAATCTTAAAAAGCTTGACAGCCATGCTTAAAATAAAAAATACCCTTGCATTATACAAGCATTTTTATCAGTGGCTAGAACGTCCTCACTTGCTAGTTCTGCCAAAAAAACAAACATTAGAGTGGTCAGATGCCTTTTCGTTCCTTTATCTGCACAGAGCCTTCCATGGTTTAAAGGAAAGCAAGCTAATTAAGCATTTAGTTATAGATGAAATGCAGGACTACACCCCAATTAAATATGCCGTGATTAACCGCCTATACTCTTGCCCAAAAACCATTTTAGGTGACTTTGGTCAGTCTATTAATCCTAACCTCTTGCACACCTTGCCGGAACTTCGGGAGCTTTACAGTGATGCTAGTTATTTAGAACTAAATAAAAGCTACCGTTCCTCCTATGAAATTATCACCTTTGCAAAAGATATCGGTCAAGTGGAAAAACTGGAACCCATGTTACGGCACGGAGATGTACCAATGGTGATTTCCTGTACTAACAAACAGGATGAACTGCTTAAAATTAGAGAAAAGCTAAATGAATTTTTACAGAGCGATGGAGTTTCTATTGGCATTATTTTAAAAACAAACAGTGCCGCTAAAGAAATGTATAAAATCCTCAAACAAGACTATGATGTTCAGCATATTTCCATGGATAGCACCCATTTTGCAAATGGTATCTCTGTTACTTCTGTCCAAATGTCAAAGGGATTGGAGTTTGACGAAGTAATTGTACCTGATGTTAGTGAGGATAGTTACAGCAGCAAATGCGAAAGAGGGCTACTCTATATTGCCTGCACAAGGGCTATGCATAAATTGACATTGCTTTATACTGGGAAGCCATCACTCTTTCTTTCTACACATTTGGAACAAAGTTTCTAAAAACCAAATTTTAAGTCTTGCTTAACTTTAACTCTCAAAGGCATATCTTTAATTGTTCTTAATTAGGGTTAATCCACTCCGATATGTTTTAATATAATACTTAACATACAAAACCCCTTAGCTATTAAAATTCATAACTAAGGGGCATGCTATATTTATATTATAGAAAATCTTTCAGACGGACTCCTCATATTAACTAAGTTTCTTACATTTTGTCATTAATGAGTTTGGCTTCAATCAACAGATTTCGAATTGCCGTTGCTGCCTCTGCCTTTGTAAAAGTTCCTTTTGGTTCGATTTTTTCTTTGGATCTGCCGTTGAAAATCTTAGTGGAAATAGATTTTTCAACATCGTCTTTTGCCCATTTTGAAATTTGGTCGGCATCTGCAAACTGGCTTAAATCAACAGAAGAATTTACTTTTAACTCTGTAAGTTCTAATGCGTTCACAAACATCGCCATTGCTTCTTCCCTTGTAATTTTTTCATTTGGTTTAAAACTGCCATCTGAATAGCCTGCAATTATTCCGTACTCCTTAGCCAATAGGATACTAATTTTGTGAATATCATTTTCAGAGACATCGTTGAATGTATTATTAATGTTACATTCATTTCTAAATAGACCCAATGCTCTAACAATGTAATCTGCAAATTCTCCTCTTGTAATCGCCTCATCTGGTTTAAATGTTTCAGTTTCTGAAATGACCATTCTACTAGCCATATCATTTACCGCAACTTTTGACCAATGTTTTTCCACCGATCGAACTGTTAACGGATGATAAACCACAGAATACGTCGAATTGGTTCTTGAGCTAATTTTTGTAAACCATCTATTTCCTTCCTGATAAACGACAGTTGGTACGTGTTCAAATGTTCCATCGCTGTTAAACACAATACCTGTTGTAATTTTATTTGGATCCAATTCCTTAGGCATTTCTAAGAAACGTTCAACGAACTGTCCAAATCGGTCAAACACAACTTCTTTTGTCTTACCAGTTGCGTCCATGACCACAGCCCTTAGTTCAAAATCAACTGCACCTACAACAAAATCTACGCCATTTGATTTTTTCTGTTCTTCAATAGATTTTTGTATGTCATTAGAAGGTTCCTTAATGATAACGGATATCTCAATTTTCTCCAATTGATTGCTGGCAACACCAAGAGTCTCAGCAATTTTATCAATTGTAAACTCTTTTGCTGGAATCTGGTATTGAACATTATCTTTTTTAACAGATAGCTCAAAATTATTACTTTCTAAGGATTTTATTATATCTCCTGTCAACCCAACAACTGCTCTATCTGCATTTTT
>JAQVIB010000187.1 GCA_028695945.1 Lachnospiraceae bacterium | reverse complement strand
TCAAAGGGCTATAAAGTAATACTTACAATGCCAGAAACAATGAGCATTGAAAGAAGAAATCTGCTTAAGGCTTACGGTGCAAATCTTGTATTAACTGATGGAACAAAGGGAATGAAGGGTGCAATTGAAGAAGCCGAAAAACTTAATAAAGAAACTGAGAATAGCATAATTTTAAGCCAATTTACTAATAAAGCAAATCCTAAAATACATGAAAAAACAACTGGCTTGGAAATATGGGAAGATACAGAAGGAAAGGTAGATATATTTGTAGCTGGTGTTGGAACTGGCGGTACTATAACAGGAGTTAGCAAAGTGCTTAAGGCAAAAAATGCTAATGTTAAAGTTGTTGCCGTAGAACCAGCAAGTTCTCCTGTTTTATCAAAGGGCATTGCAGGCCCTCATAAAATACAAGGAATAGGTGCAGGTTTTGTGCCAGAAACTTTGGATACAAGTGCATATGATGAGGTAATAATTGTAGAAAATGATGATGCATTTGAAACAGGACGAGAAATAGCACAGAATGAAGGGTTGCTTGTTGGAATTTCCTCTGGAGCCGCTGTTTGGGCAGCAAAAGAACTGGCAAATAGACCTGAAAACAAAGGGAAAGTGATAGTTGTGATTCTACCAGATACAGGCGAGAGATACCTTTCAACACCCATGTTTTCAAGATGAATAAAGAAGTTTGGAGATTTGAAAAGGGCAGACTGCATAAGCTGTCTGCCCAAGTGTAGCTGCTCACTCTTGTTCTTGAGATTTTGATTTGTACTGTACTGTATCTTGTGCAACCTTAAGAGGTTTTGACTGGTTCTGTGAGGTTCTAAGTTGTTGGTCTAATATCCAGCGCATAAAATCTTCTAAGGTATCCCTTTTACCTTGTTCAAGAGCGGTATAAACGTTTTTAAATTCGTTAAACTGTTCAGGATAATCTCTTTCAACATAAGGGTTTCTTACGTCGTTAACACAAAGTAAATAGTCCAAAGATACATCAAAGTATTCAGCAATCTTTTTTAAATCCTTAATGGACGGCTCATTTCTGCCGGACTCATAGTTCGAGATGGCGGTATAACCATAATTAAGAATATTTCCCAAGGCACTTTGGGTAAGTTTTCTTTCTTTTCTAAGGCTTTTCAGTCGTTCTTTAAATTCCATTTTTGTCACCTCGGATACTTTCAGTAGATATAATATAGAATAAGATAAGAATAGGAGCCGCTTGTTTAGGTATGTTCCGTTTTAAAACAATAAACCGCAAATAATACTCTAAACTCTGTATACATTATATTGTTTTTTTGCATTAAATGAAATAACATGTCACAAAGTGAAAACTAACAGTCATAAAAATCGAACTGCCTTTCACAAATATTTTTAACATTTGCGAACAAAATAATTCAAATAAAAAGGAGGTTTATTATGGAAAAATTAATTTATATGGATAATGCAGCAACAACACCTGTAAGGGCGGAGGTACTAGATAATATTATACCTTATTTTACCACAAAATACGGGAATGCTTCAAGTGTTTATAAACTAGGGCAATCAAGCAAAAAAGCAGTTGAAGCTGCAAGAGAACAGGTGGCGAACGCACTTGGTGCAGACGTATCTGAAATCTATTTTACAGCAGGAGGAAGCGAAAGTGATAATTGGGCATTACGTGGAGTTACAGAAGCCCTTAAAGAAAAAGGAAATCACATTATTACCACGAAGATTGAACATCATGCAATTTTGCATACATCACAATATCTTGAACAAATTGGGTTTGAGGTAACCTATTTACCTGTGGATAAATATGGAAAAGTTAGCATTAATGAATTGGAAGCAGCTATTAGACCAACAACTATTCTTATTTCAGTAATGACAGCAAATAACGAAATAGGTACAGTTGAGCCTATTGCAGAAATTGGCGAGATAGCGCATAAACATGGTATTATTTTTCACACTGATGCAGTGCAGGCTGTTGGGCACGTACCAATTGATGTTAACAAAATGAATATTGATCTTCTTTCACTTTCAGGACATAAATTAGGTGCACCAAAAGGAATCGGAGCTATTTATATAAGAAAAGGTACAAAAATTAATCAACTTATTTTTGGAGGGGCACAGGAAAGAAAAAGACGTGCAGGTACTGAAAATGTTCCAGCTATTGTTGGCCTTGGAAAAGCAATTGAACTTGCTAATGAAGAAATGGAAGATGAAGTTAAAAGACTTGTGTTACTTAGGGATAAGCTGATTAACGGAATTATGAAAGCCATACCTTATTCTCGTCTTAATGGACATCCTACGGATAGACTTCCAGGGAACTGTAATATTTCATTTGCTTTTGTTGAGGGTGAATCAGTGCTTATGCTTTTGGATATGAATGGAATTTGTGCCTCAAGTGGTTCAGCTTGTACATCAGGAAGTTTAGACCCATCACATGTGCTTTTGGCACTTGGTCTTAAACATGAAGAAGCACACGGTTCTGTTCGGTTTACCCTTGGGTATGAAACTACTGATGAGGATGTGGATTATGTACTTGAAAAATTACCACCAATTATTGAAAGATTAAGAAGTATGTCACCACTTTACGAGGATTATATTAACGGAAAAGATAACGCATAATTGGGAAGTATATACAAAGGAGGAATAAATTATGGAATACAGCGAAAAAGTAATGGATCATTTTATGAACCCAAGAAACATGGGAACAATTGATAATGCCAGTGGAGTTGGTCGTGTTGGCAATGCAAAATGCGGCGATATTATGCAAGTATATTTGCAAATTGAGGACGACAAAATAGTTGATGCAAAGTTTAAAACCTTTGGCTGTGGTGCGGCAATTGCTACAAGCAGCATGGCAACGGAGCTTGTTAAGGGAAAAACTATACAAGAGGCTTTGAAGGTAACAAATAAAGCTGTAATGGAGGCACTGGATGGACTTCCGCCAGTAAAGGTACACTGTTCCCTTTTGGCAGAAGAGGCACTTAATGCTGCATTGTGGGATTATGCAAAGAAAAACAATATTGTAATTGAAGGGCTGAAAGAGCCAGTTGAAGATATTGAAGAACATTGCCATATATAAAATATTTAGAACAACGAGAAAAATGTGCATTAATGTACATTTTTTTCGTTGTGTATAGGTGTTATGAAAGATTTATGGTATACTTATGAATAATATAATAGAAATGCGGTGATATTTTTGAGTAAAGGCAAAGTTGTTGTTGGTATGTCTGGAGGCGTTGATAGTTCGGTAACGGCATATCTGCTAAAAAAGGAAGGCTACGAAGTTATTGGGGCTACAATGCAAATTTGGCAGGATGAGCCTATTGAACCCGAAGACGGCGGATGTTGTGGGCTTTCAGCAGTTGACGATGCAAGACGTGTAGCAAATATGCTGGATATACCCTACTATGTAATGAATTTTAAAAATGAGTTTAAGTGTAATGTTATTGATTATTTTGTGGACGAGTATCTGCAAGGTAGAACACCTAACCCATGTATTGCCTGTAACAGATATGTTAAGTGGGAGGCACTTTTAAACCGAAGTATGAAAATTGGTGCTGACTATATTGCAACAGGTCATTATGCACGAATTGAAGTTTTTCCAAAGACAGGTAGATATACACTTAGAATGTCCGATGCTAAGGCAAAAGACCAGACATATGTGCTTTATAACCTTACACAGGAACAGCTTAAAAAAACGTTAATGCCAATTGGAGCATACAATAAAGACGAAGTAAGAAAAATTGCCGAGGAAATAGGTCTTAAAGTTGCAAAAAAGCCAGATAGTATGGAAATTTGTTTTATACCAGATGACGATTATGGAAACTTTTTAGAGCTAAACTCGGGCAAAAAAATATCGCAAGGTAATTTTGTTGATATGGATGGAAATATTTTAGGCAAACATAAAGGAATTGTGTATTATACTGTGGGGCAGAGGAAG
>JAQVIB010000186.1 GCA_028695945.1 Lachnospiraceae bacterium | reverse complement strand
TTAGGCGGTATTGCTAAAGGGTATATAGGCGATAAAGCAAAAGAATATTTGTTGAATAATGGTGTAGAAAAAGCCATTATTAACCTTGGTGGGAATATCCTTACTATTTCCCATGATGATGATGCTCCATTTACAATTGGTGTACAACGTCCGTTTGATGAGCAGGGTACCAGCTATGGCATTTTGGATATACAAAATATGTCTGTTGTTACATCTGGAACTTATGAACGCAGTTTTGAAAAAGAAGGCATTCTTTATCATCACATTTTAGATACAAAAACAGGTATGCCCATAAACAATGGTCTTTATTCCGTCACAATAATTGCTAAAGATTCGGCTGTTGCCGATGCACTAAGTACTACTTGTTTTGTTTTGGGTGTTGAAGAAGGGCTGAAGCTTATTGAAGAAACTCCAGACACCGAAGGCATTTTCATAACAAACGATTATGAAGCACATTGTTCATCTGGTATAAATAAAGACATTAGCTTTAAAATAATTGACGCAAGAAAAGGAGAATAACTATGAACTCAACCGACCACCGCACAACCTCAAGAGTGCTTGATATATTAGAACTTCTTGCCTCTTCTGAAACTGGCTACACTCTTACGGAAATTGCCAAAATAATTGGTGCACCCAAAAGCAGTATTTTCCCAATGATTCATACACTAGAGGATAGGCATTATATATCTATAAATTCAAATACACTTAAATACCGCATTGGTGTAAGCACATTTGCCGTAGGCTCTACCTATGTTAACAGCCAAAACTTTTTAAGCCATATTGCTACAGAAATGACAAAACTTGTGGAGATTTGCAACGAAACCTGTAGCCTTGGAATTTTAGATGGTAGCAATGTACTTTATGTGGCAAAGAAGGACTCTCCTCAAAGCCTACGCCTTGTTACCTATGTTGGAAAACAGGTGTCTGCAAACTGCACTGCTCTTGGCAAAGCCCTTTTATGCAAAGCGTCGTTTGACGATGTAAGCCAACTTTTCTCCAAAGGTATGCCCGCTTATACAAAACATACCATTACAGACTTGGGCTTATTCTACACCCAGCTAAAGCAAGTTGAAATGGACGGTTTCGCTTACGAGAACGAAGAATTTTCTGAACAGATACAGTGCATTGCGGTGCCTGTAATGAAAAACGGTGTTCCTGTTGTTGCTGTAAGTGTTTCCACACCTTCTTTTCGTAATGACAGCAAAAAAATAGAAATAATTAAACGTGAACTTATTAATATCAAGCTTAAAGCTGAACTTTTACTTAGAAACAGTGATATTGATTTGAAGCCTTAACACACAAAGAGCCGTCAGCTTTTAATCTGACAGCTCTTCTTTTATTTCACCTTTTCTTGCACAAATGTAAGGGTAACCGCCCTCTCCGCTTCCGTCTGAAACAAAAATATATTCATCTGTTAACTTGTCCAAAAACCCTACAGCTTTTTTTAACCCAACTCTGCTGTTAAGAAAAATTAGCTTTTCAAACTCTTTCTTAACTTTCTCTGCTTTAAGTCTATTTCCTTTTAAAACCGCACCAAATTTTCCTGCAAATGCAACCTCAAATAATCCGTGCCCTATTTCTTCAATTTCATCTTCGGCGGATTGCACTTTACTAAATGGGTTACCAATTATTCCGCCGCTTCTTTGAACTACATTAGGTACGCCTATACTTGCCCCAACTGCCACAACACATTTGGGTGAAATATTTACAATTAACTGCATAAGTGAATAGTCCAGAAAATACTCATCCAATGTTTCAGGTAAAGCAGCACTTTTAACGCCATTTTTATAAAGGTTTACGCATTGCATTTTATAACCATCTCTACACATTCCGCATATTAAAATTATTTTCCCATTTTTTGTTACCGCTCTTACTGTAAATATATCCATATCACTTAATATGTTTTTTCACAAAAATCTCGATTCTCTCTAAAGCTATTTTTATATCTTCAATTGAATATGCATAGGAACAACGAATAAAGCCTTCTCCACATTCACCAAAAGCTGTACCTGGAACAACTGCCACTTTCTGGTCATATAGAAGTTCCTTGCAAAAATCTTTGCTGGTCATGCCCGTTTTCTGTATACTCGGAAATACATAAAATGCTCCTCTTGGTTCAAAGCAATCCAATCCCATCTCTCTGAAACGACTAACCATAAGTTTTCTTCTTTCATCATACGCATCACGCATTTCAGCAACTTCATCGTCCCTAATCTTGCTTACAAGTGCTTCAATACCTGCAAACTGACTTGGAGTAGGTGCACACATAGCAATATATTGATGAATTTTATTCATATTAAAAATAAATTCTTCTGGTCCTGCGGCATAGCCTAAACGCCACCCTGTCATGGCAAATGCCTTAGAAAAACCGTTCAGTACAATGGTTCTTTCGTACATTCCTGGTAAAGACGCAATAGAGGCATGACGTGAACCATATGTTAATTCAGAATATATTTCATCACTTATTACAAGCAAATCATGTTCAATAATAATTTTTGAAATTGCCGCCAAGTCGTCCATTTCCATAACTCCACCTGTTGGGTTGTTAGGATATGGCAGTATAATTGCCTTTGTCTTTTTGGTAATACTAGCTTCAAGCTCCTTCGGTGTAAGCCTAAATTCATGTTCTGCTTTTGTTACAAGTGGAACAGCTACCCCACCACACATTGTAATGCATGGCTTATAGCTAACATACGATGGTTCAACAACAAGTATTTCATCACCCGGATCAATTATTGAACGTAAAGCAATATCAATACCTTCACTTGCCCCTACCGTAACCAAAATTTGATGTTCAGGCGAATACCTTGTGTCAATTTTTTCTTCAAGATAATCCGCAATAGCAACCCTAAGTTCCATCATACCTGTGTTTGATGAATAGGATGTAATACCCTTTTCTATTGAAGAAATTGCAGCTTCACGTACATGCCAAGGTGTTTCAAAGTCTGGTTCACCAACACCAAGTGAAATTGCATCCTCCATCATATTTGCTACATCAAAAAACTCTCTTATACCAGAGCTGGGCATTTTTTTTATGTTATTTGCAATATATTTAGACATAATAATTTCTCTCCAATAACAGTAAACTTCATTGCTTACCAATAATTTATACGCTTAAGTATATTTTATTATAATATCATATTTTCATATGGATTATCTACTTAAAATTGAAAAGTTTTAAAAAAAGACCATTAGCTCCATATCATTAACTAAGTACTCGTTTTTTAATGATTTACGCCATAATTTGTATTTATAATAACCTATTGCTAAACTTCTCGCATTAAGTTAAATGTATTCAGTAGGTCCAATCTTCCATATCCCCACTGATTGTTGGGGTATATAATATTTTCGCTTCTCACGCATCCTCTTATTAAATATGCCCTAATTTGATATGTACTTAACGAAACATCATTTCCTTTCACAATTCCCCATTGCATCATAAGCACACATGCACCTGCAACTATAGCTGTTGCAACACTTGTTCCATCCATTGTGCCATAACCACTTGGGTAGTATCCTCCAACCCCTACCCCTGGTGCAACCAAATCTGGTCTTATTGAACCTAGTCTGGTTGGTCCCCAAGAACTTCTAGCATACAAACTGTTATTACTGGTATTGTAAGCTCCGCACGAAATTGCCCCTTGCATTGTTGAAGGAACCACAGATGTACCATATGGAGATGGTTCCAAAAACTCCACCGATGGTGATACAAACCCGGTTAGAGGTAGCCAAGCATGGTAAGTTCCATCTAATACAATATCACCATGGACGGTTATTGTCCAAATTCCTGGTGTAGCATTAAGTAGCCTTACTGCAGTAAGCTGGTCTCCACTACCTTCAACTGGAAAGTAATATGTAACTACAATTCTTGAATTTTCCAAAACCAGCCTTATTTGAGTACCTGGTCCAGTTCTTGCAGGAAT
>JAQVIB010000185.1 GCA_028695945.1 Lachnospiraceae bacterium | reverse complement strand
TTCTAGCTGGCAGTTCATCATCTGCTACAATAATTCGCATAAGCTTTCCTCCTTCATGTCAGTATTGAAATTATCACTTGCCTCTTTCCCAACCTCATAAGGAATTTCCACAACAATTTTTGTTCCTTCACTTCCACTTAATATTTTTAACCCATTGTTCTCGCCATAAATGCTTATAAGCCTTTTATGCACGTTTTCTAAACCTACACCATTTAATGCTTTGCCATCATATAAACTGCTTATTATAGATGAAGATATTCCAGGTCCGTTATCACTTACAGTAATTACAGTGCCTTTATCACTATCCTCCACCGTAACCGTCACAATTCCGTATGCACGTTTCATTGCTCCATGTTTAATAGCATTTTCAACTAAAGGTTGTATAATAAGGTTTGGTACAGTGCAAGACGCACCTCCGTTAACTTCAATATCAACCTTTAACCTATCCTCAAACCTTGCTTCCGCAAGTGCCAAATAAGCTTTTACATGGCTTAACTCTTTCTCCAAAGGAATCATGTAGGATGAATCTTCAAGTGTATTTCTAAAGTATTTGCTTAGTGCCAATAAAAGTTCTCTGGCCCGCTCTGGCTTTTCTCTGCAAAAATAAGAAATTGTATTTAATGAATTAAATAAAAAATGAGGGTTAATTTGTGATTGCAGTGCCTTGTATTCAGCTTTTCTTCTCATTTTTTTCTGATACTCTAAGTCAGATAATTCCAACTGAACTGCAAAAAGGCTAGCCAAACCTTCTGTCAATCCTCTTTCGCTTTCAACAGAATGGTTCCTTTCAGAAAAAAACAGAACCAAAACTCCTATTACCTCTTCTTTGGCTATCATAGGAGCAGCAATTAATCGTATTTTCTGTTTTTTCCCATTCTCTATCTGAGTCATTCTTCTAATAGTATATTTTTTTGTATTTATTGCCTCAATAATAAATTCAGGCATTTTCCCGTCTTTCTCTTCTACAGAAGCATATTTACTGCTACTAATTTGAATTGTGTTTTTTGTTGTTACCATAACATCAAGACAATCAGATAAAGAAAGAATTGTATCTCTTGTATAATCCCAGTCATGCTTTGAGCGGTGCATTTTTCTGAGATGCGGCAAGCAAATCTCAGCTATTTTTAAAGATAACCCAATGCTTCTGGCTTCCTCTAAATCACGCCCATCCATAACATATCTGAATACACTGAAAAAAACCACTAATCCCAATGAATTAAACAGGATCATAGGAATACCTATAACATTTACCAATTGAAATGCCCTTATATAAGGCTTAGCCACAAATAAAATTACAAGCATTTGAACGCATTCGGCAATAAAAGCTGTATTGAAAATAGCAAAATATGTATACACTTTATCTTTTTTCTGATAAATAAACCACACTATCGTACTTATAATTCCTTCTAAAATAGTGGATATTGCACACGCAACCGACGTAAATCCTCCTACATCAAAAAGATAACGGTGAATTCCTGCAATTAATGCTGAACCAATACCTACTATTGGTCCACCAATCATTCCTCCTGCTAAAACGCCTATTACCCTTGTATTTAAAATTGCACCATCAACGTCAGACCCCGTATATGTTGATAAAATACTAATTAATCCAAAAATTACTGCAAGAAACACTTTGTTGCCAGACCACCAGTCAGATTTATCTACCAGAAGCTTTTGAACAGAACTTAGCCTAGTAAGCAAGGTTGCAACTAACGTTAGCAAGCTAACATTCATTAAAAGACTTATAAACAAATGAAGTGTCATATAATTCTCCTTTTTACAATGTTTTATTATAACATGATAACATATAGTTTCTAATTTTAAAATAACTACCGTCAATGAGGATAATAAAATACCCTGCCCAACGGATATAACTTGATTTACCTATATTTTATAATTCAAATATTTTCCAAAACAATCTTGACTTTTTATATCAAGATTGTTATATTTAATACATAAAATTAAGGGGGAGGTTTTTAATTTGCTTATAACACGAGAAACAGACTATGCATTAAGAATTCTCCGAACACTGTCATGTGGAGATGCTTTTACCGCTTCGGATTTAGCTGAAAGAGAGTCTTTGCCACAAAACTTCACATATAAAATACTGAAAAAGCTAGAGAATGCAGGAATTATTAAAATTTCAAGAGGTTCAAGTGGTGGATGTTCATTAATTGTAGATTTAAAAACAATTACCCTATTCCAGTTAATAAATTCAGTTGAAACTAACGCGTTATTAACAACTTGCATGAAACATGGTTATAAATGTGAATGGAGAGAGAAACGAAAAGCAGATTGCAAAGTTCATAATCAACTGGAAAAAGTTCAGAAAAAAATTGATGAACAACTTAAAGCGTGTAACCTGCACTGGGTGTTGTTTGGAGATGAGTAGATTTATTAGACTAAATTTTTGTCCACAAAAGTGGATAAAATTTATCAAGTATAAAAATTTATTTAACATAAAAAAGGAGGAAGTAGTATGCTGTTTAAAACAAGTAAGGAACACGAGGCGTTTCGCCAAAATATTCGTAAATTTGCAGAAAGCGAAATAAAACCTCAGGCGTTCATGCTAGATCAAAACAATGAATTTCCTAAAGAGGCTATTGAAAAACTAGGAGCAATGGGGCTTATGGGTATACCTTATCCAAAGGAATACGGCGGTGCTGGACTGGATGCTTTAAGCTATGCAATTGCCGTTGAAGAATTGGCACGTGTTGATGGCGGTGCTGGAGTAATTCTTTCAGCACATGTGTCATTAGGTTCATGGCCAATCTTTCACTTTGGTACAGAAGAGCAAAAACAAAAGTATCTTGTGCCGTTGGCAAAAGGCGAAAAGCTTGGTGCTTTTGGTCTTACAGAACCTAACGCTGGCTCTGATGCTGGCGGAACAGAAACTACTGCTGTGTTTAAAGGCGATTACTACCTTTTAAATGGTGGCAAGATTTTTATAACTAATGCTCCTGTTGCGGATACATATATTGTTTTTGCCGTTACTACACCTGATATTGGAACAAGAGGCATTTCAGCCTTCATAGTAGAAAAAGGTTGGGAAGGTTTTGAGTTTGGAGACCATTACGATAAAATGGGTATTCGTTCTTCCTCTACTGCTGAACTTATCTTTAATGATGTAAAAGTTCCAAAGGAGAACCTTTTAGGAAAAGAAGGCGATGGCTTTAAAATTGCAATGGCAACCCTAGATGGAGGACGTATAGGCATAGCCGCACAGGCTTTAGGAATTGCACAAGGAGCATTTGAAAACGCCCTTGAATATTCAAAAGAACGTGTTCAGTTTGGAAAACCAATTTGTCAGCAGCAGATTGTTGCTTTTAAGTTGGCAGACATGGCTACAAAGTTACGTTGTGCCCGTTTCTTAATTTATAGTGCGGCAGAATTGAAAGAAAATCACGAGCCTTATGCAATGGAATCTGCTATGGCAAAACAATATTCCTCCGACATAGCTCTTGAGGTTACAAATGATGCATTGCAAATTTTTGGTGGAAATGGTTATTTAAAGGGAATGGAAGTTGAGCGCGCTTACCGTGATGCAAAAATTACAACAATTTACGAAGGAACAAATGAAATACAAAGAGTTGTTATATCATCACACTTAATTGGAAAAATGCCAAGAGATGAAACTTCAAGCAGTGGCACGAAATTGATAAAGAAAGCTGCCCCTATAACAGGTCTTCTCAAAAAGATGATTATAAAAGATGGCACAGCTAAAGAGAAAGTTGAAACTTTAGTTTCTGCATTAAAGAAAGATGGCTTTGATTTTACTGTAGGTATTCCATTGGATACACCTATTTCCCAAGCAGCTAGAGTAGTTTCTGCTGGTAAGGGAATTGGCGATAAGAAAAATATGAAGTTAATTGAGGAATTAGCTGTTCAGGCAGGTGCGGCTATAGGTTCTTCACGCCCTGTTGCAG
>JAQVIB010000184.1 GCA_028695945.1 Lachnospiraceae bacterium | reverse complement strand
GTTCCACTCCTTTAAAATTGTAAAATAACATATATCGTAGTATAGCATGTTTTTGCTTGAAAAGGTAAGTATTTCATAGTATTATTGTTTTAGTTAATTAATTGTATACTGTGCGGGAGGAAATTATATGAATGAGAGTAAGCCCCTGAAGGTTCTTATAGTTGCATCTGAGGTTGCACCATTTGCAAAATCTGGTGGTCTTGGAGATGTTACCGGTTCTTTACCTAAGGTACTTAAGGAACAAGGTGTTGACGTAAGGGTAGTTTTACCCAAATATAAAACAATTAAAACGGAGTATTTTGCAGATACTAATTTTTTAGGAAGTTTTAATACATCACTTTCGTGGAGGAACCAAAAGGTTGGTATTCTTGAAAAATTAGAGGATGTTACTACTTATTTTATAGAAAACGATTACTATTTTGGTCGTGATGGTTATTATGGTTATGATGACGATAATGAAAGGTTTGCATTTTTTAGCAAGGCAGTTCTTGATATGTTGCAATTTATTGATTTTTACCCTGACATTATACATTGTAACGATTGGCAGACGGGCCCAATTCCTATGCTGTTAAAGGAGACTTATCGAAAGTTCGTTTTCTATAAGGATATAAAAACACTTTACACAATTCATAATCTTCAGTATCAGGGAAGATTTCCAAGAGAAACTATGGAAATGTTTGATGTGCCATGGAACTGCTTTGATAACTGTGAATACTATGGTCAATTTAGCTACACAAAGGCAGGGCTTATGTATGCAGATATGATTAGCACTGTTAGCAATACCTATGCAGAAGAAATTAAGACTTTTCAATATGGGTATGGCTTGGATGGTGTTTTGAGATACAGAAGCGACAAACTTTGCGGAATTTTAAACGGAATTGATTATGGAATCAACAACCCAGAAACAGATGAGAGAATTTTATTTAACTACAATGTTGATAGTGTTGAAAAGAAAAAAGAAAACAAATATGCTTTACAGCAGCAGCTAGGGCTTAATGTTTGCGATGCACCGTTGATAAGCATAATTTCACGTTTAGCAGACCAAAAGGGTCTTGATCTTGTAGCGTGGATTGCAGAACAATTACTAAATTATGATGTTCAGCTTGTGGTTTTGGGAACAGGAGAGAGACGTTTTGAGGACTTTTTTAGAGGGTTAGAGTGGAGATACAAGGGACGAGTTAGTGCAAATATCTTATTTGATGACACACTTGCCCAAAGGATATATGCATCAAGTGATATGTTTCTTATGCCATCACTTTTTGAACCATGCGGTTTGGGACAGATGTTTAGCCTAAGGTATGGAACAGTACCAATTGTAAGAAAAACAGGTGGATTAAGTGACACTGTTCAGCATTATAATTCGGGAACAAAAAAGGGTAATGGCTTTGTTTTTGAACATTACACAGCGGATGGATTAATGTGGGCTATAAGAGAGGCACTTAATGTATATAATCAAGGTGCTGATGAATGGAAGAACGTTGTTGTAAATGCTATGAAATCAGAAAATAGTTGGGGTAATTCAGCAAAAGAATACATTTCTGTTTATAACAGCATTAAAGATATGAATTGATATAAATAAAGTTTAACATTTCGCAGGATAGTGATTATCCTGCGTTTTTGTATTGAAATGTGCTAAAAGTTTAAATATTCTTTGAATAATATTGGTAATAACGATTAGACTTTACCTATTTAATATAGTATAATATAAAGGTTAAAGGACAAATAATGTTTCGCAGGGGGAACTATGGATAAAGATGATATAGAGTACGAAAATGGGAATTTGCAGGAGCAAAGCGAACTGGAATTATTGGTTGTAAAGAGAAATGAAAAGAAGGTTGTTCCTAATAAACATAAACCTGAAAATAGTGTGTTGGCAATTTTTACGGTTGTGCTTCTATTATTTGTATCTGGGGCGTATCTTTACAGAGAAAAAGTATTCGATTTAGCACAGCATATAAAAGAAAAAGCACAAACGGCTGTGACAACAGGAAACAAAGTAGAAATGAAAATTGAAAACGGAAGCAAAACAACATTTGTAGGTTTTGGCAATAGCTATCTCTATTGCACTAAAGATGGAGTTAAATATTTTGACGGAGGGCAGAATCAAAAATGGAATTCTACATATACAATGACTTCTCCATCGGTAGTAAACAATGGAAGTTATACTGCAGTTGCTGAGGCACAGGGAAGAAGTGTGAAGGTTTACAGCGAAAACGGGGAATTGTATTCGGTTTCCGCAGATGGAATTATTATGCAAATTTCTGTAAACAGCATTGGTAGTACATGTCTTATTTTAAAAACAGATTCTGGCTACAAGGTGCAAGTATATGATGAAAAAGGCAGCCTTATAATGGAACGTTTTGACGAGGACAAAGGAGTATACCCTATTGCAGTTGATATTTCCACAGACAAAAAGGTTTTGGCAGTAAGTTATCTAGATACGACAGATATTGAAATGGTTTCAAAAGTACTATTCTTTTATACAGGACGTGAGGACACGAAGAACACTGAGTCAGGTGATTTTTTTGCCTCAGTTGAAAAGGTAGGCGAGATTGTACCAGCTATAAAGTATATGAACAACGGAATTTTTATTGCAGTTGGAGACACCAATGTTTTTACAATTGATATATCAGGTAAAGAAATTTGGAGTGATGAAATTTCCAATAAAATAGAAAAGATAGCTTTTACAGATGAATATTTGATTATGGCTTTGGGTGAGCCTTTGCCAGGCAAAGATGGTGCACAAAAGGGGACAATTAGAATATTTGGCAAAGCGGGAAAACAAAACTATGATTATACGTTTAGTAAAAGCGTTACATACTTGAAAGCGTATAAAAATGGTATGGTTATAGGTAGTAATAGAGATTTTATGGCACTTAACTATAATGGAAAATTGTTATGGGAACATACCGCGACACAGGATGTTAAAGATATTATTCTTATGAGTTCGGCGGAAAATGTTTTATATGTTACAAATAATTCCGCTGAAATTATAAATATAAACAAAGGGGTACAGTGATGAACTATATTGATATAGCAGTTATAGTAATTCTTTTGATTTTTGCAATAGCAGGAAGAATTAGGGGATTAATAAAAACATGCTTCAGTTTTTCCCCTATGCTTGTGGGGTTGGTGCTTACGAATCAGTTTTATCCTGTTTTAAGTAAGGTGCTTAGAACTACATTTGTATATGATGGATTGAAAAATGGGGTGCAGAAAGCACTGAAGCTGGACACTGTATTTGCAAATGCCCTTACAGGAAGCGATATAATTGAAACGCTTAAATTACCTGAATTTCTTAAAACAGCGTTAGTGGAAAACAATAACCCGGTTGTGTATAACATATTGGGTGTTAATAAAATACAAGAATATATTGCTGGATATGTGGCTAATATTTGCCTTAATGTACTGTGCATGGTTACTGTTTTTATTGTTGTTTCTATTGGCTGCAAATTGATTTTAGCTGCCTTGGACTTAATTGCAAAATTGCCTGTTATAAATTTTTTGAATAAAACAGGAGGTTTTGCAATAGGTTTTTTAGAAGGGTTAATTGTAATTTGGGTTATTGGAATTGTTTTGGTTGGATTTTACTCAAACCCTTTATTTTCAGGGTTTTTTGATGTTCTAAATCAATCCAAAGTAGCACTTTTTCTCTATGAAAAAAATGTACTTTTGTTTATGATTTTACGGATTTTTGCATAAGTTTAAAAAAAGTTTAAAAAAAGTATTGACTTTTGTTTGGTGTCATGTTAGTATATTCAAGCGGTCGGGAAAATGGCCGAAACAAAAAAACAAAACAATAGTAATGATTAAAAGTAAGGACTGTACCTTGAAAACTAAATAAAGAGAAAAAAGAGTCAATTAAATCGAGAAATAATAAATTAATTGAAATAAAGATTTTTGGAGACAAAAATCATGTAGTATCGCTACTACATTCCG
>JAQVIB010000012.1 GCA_028695945.1 Lachnospiraceae bacterium | reverse complement strand
GAATAAGACCAAGTCCTTCATATTCGCCATTTTCATAGCTTTTGTCGAACATCATCTGCATACCAAGGCAAATGCCTAAAAATGGCTTGTTTTGCTCCACTATTCTGTAAATTACCTTGTCTATTTCCTTTTCACGTATGGTTTTGATAGCATCACAAAATGCACCAACACCAGGTAGAACAACCTTGTCCGCTTCTTCAATAACCTTTGGATCATCGGAAATGACCGCTTCAAAACCTAAAAATTCAAACGCCTTCTGAACACTTCTTAAGTTGCCCATTCCATAGTCAATAATAGCTATCAATCCAATTACACCTCCAGCATTCCTTTTGTTGAAAGAACGCCATCGATTCTTTCGTCATATGATGTTGCAATGTCCAACGCCTTTGCAAATGCCTTGAAAATAGCTTCTGCAATATGATGATTATTCTTTCCTGCAAGCATTTTAAAATGAAGGTTCATTCCTGCATTGTTAACCACAGCTCTGAAAAATTCATCCACCATTTCTGTATCCATATCACCAATTCTGTCTGTTGAAAACTCCACATCAAAGTTTAAATATGGTCTTCCGCTGATATCCAGTGAGCAAAGCATTAACGTTTCGTCCATAGGTAAAATAAAACTACCATAACGCTTTATACCAGTCTTATCTCCAAGTGCCTTGCTTAAACATTTTCCAAACACAATTCCAATATCCTCAATGGTATGATGACAATCTACTTCAAGGTCGCCTTTAGCTAGGCATTTAAAATCAATAAACCCGTGTTTAGAAACATGAGTAAGCATGTGGTCGAAAAAGCCAACGCCTGTGGAAATTTCGTTAATGCCCTTTCCATCAATATTCATTTCCATAGAAATTTTTGTTTCAAAAGTATCCCTATTCATTTGTGCTGTACGCATATTACACCTCCCTCAAGATACCATTCAAAATTGACCAAAACAGATTGGTATATTTTAGATAAATTTACCTTTTATTTTACTACCTTTTGATAAATAAAGCAATAATTCAGTTTAAAATTTGTTATTACTTTCTAACACGAACCGCATTAGCATGGGCAGTCAACCCTTCCGCATTGGCAAAATCAATAATATCCTGCTGTAATTCTAAAAGTGCATTTTTGCTGAAAGAAATAATACTGCTTTTTTTAATAAAATCATCTATAGATAACGGCGAGAAAAATCTTGCTGTGCCACCTGTAGGCAAAACATGGTTAGGCCCTGCCATATAATCTCCTAAAGGTTCTGGTGAATAATGACCCATAAATATTGCCCCAGCATTTTGTACCAATGGAAGTAGTTCAAATGGAGATGCTGTGCAAAGCTCCATATGCTCTGGTGCAATGCCATTGGATATTTCACAGGCTTTTTCAATTGTATCTACAACAATGATTGCACCAAAATTATTAATAGATTTTTCAATAATTTCTTTTCTTTCAAGTACTGCTGTCTGCTTTTCAATTTCAAGCTGTACTTCTTTTGCAAGCTTTTCCTCTGTGGTAATTAAAATTGCGCTGGCAAGCTCATCGTGTTCTGCCTGACTAAGCATATCAGCCGCCACATACTCTACATTGGCACTGCTATCTGCAATAATAAGTATTTCACTTGGCCCTGCAACAGAATCAATATTAACATGTCCATAAACAGTTCTTTTTGCAAGGGCAACAAAGATATTTCCAGGGCCGCAAATTTTATCCACCTTTGGAACGCTTTCAGTTCCGTATGCTAAAGCGGCAATTGCTTGTGCACCACCAGTTTTAAAAATTTCAGTAACTCCTGCCTCAACAGCTGCAACAATAGTTGTTGGGTAAACCCTACCATCCTTTTGTGCCGGTGTTGTCATATATATATTTTTCACACCAGCTACATGTGCTGGTATAACATTCATTATTACGCTTGATGGATATGCGGCTTTTCCGCCTGGAACATATACGCCAACATTTTCCAACGGTCGAATTAGCTGTCCAAGAATTTCTCCATTAGGATTTGGCTCAAACCAACTGTTCATCTTTTGTTTCTGATGAAAATCCTTTATCCTTGCCGCCGCATTACGAATAACTCTTATTAAATCCTCACTTACCTGTGTGTAGGCGTAATCTATTTCTTCCTTGCTTACCTTTATACTTGATGCATCTATGTCAATCTTATCGAATTGCTTTGTGTAACTAAAAACAGCCTTGTCACCGTTTTTACGTACTTCAGATAGTATCTCCTCTACAATTTCTTGCACATTTCCGTGTTCAAGCTGAGAACGGGATAAAATTTGTTCAACAATTTTCTTTCCGTCTTCTGTTTCATATCTAATTATAGGTATCATTTTTCTACCTCCTTAATCAGCTTGCGTATTTGGTCTATTATATGCATTATTCTTTCATGCTCCATCTTCATTGAAACCCTGTTAACAATTACCCTTGCACTAAGCGGACAAATATCCTCTAACACCTCAAGTCCATTTTCCTTCAATGTTGCACCGCTTTCAACAATATCCACAATAACGTCAGAAAGACCAACAATAGGTGCAAGCTCCACTGAGCCATTAAGCTTTATAATTTCAACAGTCTGGTGTTTTTGGTGAAAAAAGTAGTCTGTTGCAATTTTAGGATATTTTGTAGCAACACGAAGTGTGTGGCATTTCTCCATCTTTTCACGCATTTCTGGCAGTCCTGCAACAGCCATTTTGCACCTACCAAGATTTAAATCCAGCATTTCATAAATATTTCTATCTTCTTCCATAATAGTATCTTTTCCAACAACGCCTATGTCCGCCGCACCATGCTCTACATAAGTTGGAACATCACTGGTTTTTGCCAAAAATATCTTTAATCCTAATTCCTCATTTACAAATATAAGCTTTCGGCTTTTTTCTTTCATTTCTTCGCAAGGCATACCAATTCTTTCAAGCAAATCCATTGTTTGTTCAGCAAGCCTTCCCTTGGCAAGGGCAAATGTTAAATATCTCATTTTTCTTCCTCCATCTGTGGCTTAACCAAATCGTAAATCGTTATATCAGAGGTCATTACGCCTATTTCATCTAAAATTTTAACGTATTTAATGTTTACAGAGTCCATAAAGTATAAAAGGCTTTCCATTCCACGTTCCTTTGCATAGCTTAGGTTTTCTTCAAAATTATCTCCTATAAGGCTGTTTTCCAACTTAATTCCGCTTTCTCTGTAAGTATCTGCTGTTTTAAGTGCTGTTTCCTTTCCCTCACTTGTGTAAGCCACCATAGCCTTCGTACCCTCAACACCCAAGTCCACTTTGTTGTTTTCAAGTACATTTAAAACCTCATTAACCTTTATGCCAAAACCAACTGCTGGTATTTTTTTGCCAAACTGCTCTACCAGATTGTCATAACGTCCGCCGTCTAAAATTGAGCATCCTGTGCCATAAGTATATCCTCTAAAAATAATGCCTGTATAGTAATTAAGACTGTTAACCATACCAAGGTCAAATACAACGTAATCCTCCACACCATATAGTTTAAGGATGTCATAAAGATTTTCCATCTCTTTCAGTGCAGTTAATGCTTCCTTGCTTTTTGTAAGACGAACCGCCTCTGCAATTACATTTTTTGTTCCAACCATTTTAGGAAGTTTTACAAAAAGCTGTTTAATATTTTCATCAATGTCTTTGTCCTCAATAAGGCTTTCAACACCAACATAATTTCTTTTTGCAACCATATTTTTAAGCTCATTGCAATCTTCTAGCAAAAGCCCTGTTTCTTCTAAAATACTCTTAAAAAATTGAACTTGACCTATGTGCAGTCTAAATTCCTTAACACCTGTTGAAAGTATACTTTTCACCGCAAGAGCTATTACTTCTGCATCAGCATCTGTGCTGTCCACACCCATAAGTTCAATTCCTGCCTGTGGGAACTCGCATAATTTACCTTGATAGCTTTCACTGTAACGAAAAGCGTTGCCAAAATACGAAAATCTTAATGGCCCTTCTGTTTTTGCATACGCCGTTGCAGCGATTCTGGCAATTGGTGGTGTCATGTCACTTCTAAGAGCAAGTGAACCTCCGTTTCTATCAAAAAACCTAAACATTTGCTTAGGGCTTGTGCTTCCCATTTTTTCATCAGAAAAAACCTCTATATATTCAAACATAGGGCTTTCCACAACATTGTAGCCGTAACCCTCAAACACCTTTTCAATTCTAGCACATACTTCTTTTTTCGCCATTGCTTCTCTAGGCAAAATATCTCTTACACCAATAGGTGTATGCAGTTTAATGTTCAACATAGAATTCATTCCTCCGCTTTATCACTCTATTACTTCATCATACTAAAGTATAGTATATATATACTTCTTCATTTTGTCAAATATTTTATTAAATAATATTCCCTTAGTTTACCATACTATTACTACTAGTACAATGTGTACCCTTGTACCTCTCAAAATTCTAAATAATAAAAACGGTTGCTTCAATTATATGAAACAACCGTTTTTTATCAATCTTCTTGTTTTTTGCCCTCATTTTTTTCATTCAACATCTTTTCTAATTCGTTCATGAAAGTATTAATATCTTTAAATTGCCTGTAAACTGAAGCAAAACGAACATAAGCAATTTCATCTATTAACTTTAGCCTATCCATCACCATTGTACCAATATCTTTACTGGCAATTTCCTTATCCATACTGCTCATTACGGCGTTTTCCACGTCGTCGGCAATTTCCTCCATCTGCTTTACGGTTATGGGTCGCTTGTTGCAGCTTTTCATAATTCCGCCCAAAAGCTTTGTTTTATCAAAAGTTTCTCTTGTGCCGTTGTTTTTAATAACTGTCATAGGTATTGTGTCAATTCTTTCGTATGTTGTAAACCTTTTACCGCAATTATCGCAAAGTCTGCGTCTTCTTATGGTAGCATTATCGTCCTGACTTCTGGAATCTATTACCCTTGTATCATCATTGTTACAAAACGGACACTTCACAAGTATTCCCCCTCATTTGTATATATAATGAAGTATAAAGCACAATTTCCTTCTGGTCAATAACATTTAATGTACATTTTCCCTACGATAATAGCCACTAACGCAACATTAATCAAGACCACATAACACTTCTTCTATAACAACATCAACCAATATAATATCATCGCCTATTTTTCTTATACATTCCCATGGAATTCTATATTCTCGTTCTCTGCAAAAAAAGCCAATATATCTATTCCCCTCTGGGACAATTATTTTGCAAATCTTTCCATGTCTTAAGTCTATTTCCAGGTCGCATACAAAACCAAGACGCATGCCATCGCAAACATTTATAACCTCCTTTTTTCTAAAGCAACTAAATGTTTCCATAAAAATCCCCCTATTTTATGTATTATTACAATTTTATAAATTTATTTAAAAGTATATACCAATATTTATAAGTATGTTTTCAAATATTTTTATTCAATATTTTGTATTGACGTTTTGCCTCTTTCGCTTTACAATATATATGTACATCATTCAAGGTGCCGGCACAACATATAGTGTTGGTGCCTTAAATTATGAATAGAGCTTTGTATCTTAAAATGCCGCTTGTTGCGGCTTTATTTAACTAATACTGTAATTTTGACAGGAGGAAAATAATAATGATAATAACCATAAAAAAGAGAGATGGCCGTACTGCACCCTTCGATTTAAACAAAATAGCAACTGCCATTAATAAATCTTTTGAAGCAACAACCGGACGTAAAGAGGCCAGTGTTTGTTTAGCACTTGCTGAAGAGGTTCAACAGACTTTTGAACTTGCAGGTAATGCAAACCCAACAGTTGAACAAATACAAGATATAGTAGAGAAGGTTCTTATAGACCATGGCTATGTTCGTACTGCAAAAAGCTATATTCTTTACCGTGCAGAACGCTCAAGAATAAGAGATATGAATAATCGTCTTATGAAAACATATGACGACATAACATTTAAAGATACTAATGAAAGCGATATAAAGCGTGAAAACGCTAATATAGATGGAAACACTGCAATGGGCACAATGCTTAAATACGGTTCAGAAGGTGCTAAACACTTTTATGAAATGTTTGTTTTAAAGCCTGAACATTCAAAAGCTCATGCTGAAGGAGACATTCATATTCATGATTTGGACTTTTATACCCTTACTACCACCTGCTGTCAAATTGATATTATAAAACTTTTTAAAAACGGATTTTCTACAGGACATGGAACTTTGCGTGAACCAAATGACATTGCCAGCTATGCTGCCCTTGCCTGTATCGCAATTCAAAGTAATCAAAATGACCAACATGGCGGGCAATCCATTGTAAATTTTGATTATGGCCTTGCACCTGGAGTAAAAAAGACCTTTAAAAAGAGATATTTTACCGCAATGGGAAATTCATTAGAACTTATTTGCGATGCGGACTCTAAGGCTGTGCAAAATCTTTTAGAAGAAGAACTTGAAAAGAAGGGATTCATACCTGCTCTTGACGAAAGCGAAGAGTATAATGAAAAGCAAAAGGAAGTTCTTCTTGCCAACGGATATGAAGAGGAAGCAATTCAACGTGCACAAAAATATGCCCGTGAAAAAGCAGTTGCAGGTACAGACCGTGCAACATATCAGGCAATGGAAGCACTTATCCATAACCTTAACACAATGCACTCTCGTGCAGGTGCACAAACACCATTTTCCTCCATTAACTATGGTATGGATACCTCTTCCGAAGGTAGGATGGTTGTAAAAAATATGCTTCTTGTTACAGAAAAAGGTCTAGGAAATGGTGAAACACCTATTTTTCCAATACAAATTTTTAGAGTTAAGGATGGAATAAACTATAACCCAGGCGAACCTAATTATGACCTTTTCCAGCTTTCATGTAGGGTAAGTGCAAAGCGTCTTTTCCCTAATTTTTCTTTCCAAGATGCACCTTTTAATATTCAATATTATAAAGGCACACCTGAAACAGAGATTTCCTACATGGGCTGCCGTACAAGGGTTATGGCAAACGCTTACGATAAAACAAAAGAAATTAGTAACGGACGTGGAAATTTAAGCTTTACAACTATTAATCTTCCTCGAATTGGTATTCTTGCTAACAAAAATATGGATTGGTTCTATAACGAATTAGACAGAAAAATACAGCTTGTTGTGGAACAGCTTTTGGAACGTTTTGAAATTCAGTGCAAGAAAAAGGTTCATAACTATCCATTTCTTATGGGTGAAGGCGTGTGGATTGACAGCGAAAAGTTAGGATACAATGATGAAGTTCGAGAAATAATTAAAAATGGAACTCTTTCCGTTGGATTCATCGGCCTTGCAGAATGTTTAAAAGCCCTTATAGGCGTACACCATGGCGAAAGCGAAATTGCTCAAAACCTAGGATTAGATATTATTAGCCACATGAGAAAACGTATGGATAGCCTTACACAAAAATATAAATTAAACTTTACCCTGCTTGCAACACCTGCCGAAGGCTTATCTGGCAGATTTATAAGACTTGATAAACAAAAATTCGGCATTATTGAAGGCATAACCGACAGAGAATACTACACTAACAGTTTCCATATTCCTGTTTACTACCCAATAAGTGCCTTTAAAAAAATTCAGCTTGAAGCACCTTATCATGCCCTTACAAATGCAGGTCATATTTCTTATGTAGAGCTTGATGGTGACCCATCTGAAAACCTCGAAGCATTTGAAAAGATTGTTCGTTGCATGAAGGAATGTGGTATGGGCTACGGTTCCATTAACCACCCTGTAGACCGTGACCCATGCTGCGGCTTTAACGGTATTATTGGTGATACATGCCCTAAGTGTGGAAGAAGAGAAGATGAGGGCGATGTTGGCTTCCAGCGTATTCGCCGTATAACCGGCTACCTTGTTGGTACAATTGAACGCTTTAATGATGCAAAACGTGCAGAGGTTAATGACCGTGTTAAGCATTCTGTAACAGAGGAAGTTGATTTATAATGAAAATAAAAATATCACAGGTTATAAACGATTCCATAGTTGACGGTCCTGGCATACGCCTTGCAGTGTTTACACAGGGCTGCATACACAATTGCCCTTCCTGCCATAATCCGCAAACCCATGATATAAATGCAGGCAAGGAAACAGATACTGAAAAAATAGCTAAAATACTGTCTAATAATCCATTGCTGGACGGGGTTACCCTTACAGGAGGTGACCCGTTTATGCAAGCGGAACAATGTGCCCAAATAGCAAAGGATGCCCATGCACTGGGGCTTAATGTTTGGACTTATACAGGTTATACCTATGAACAGATTTTGGATAAAAACGACCCGCACTTTAATGCACTTATGAATAATACCGATGTACTTATTGATGGAAGATTTATATTGGAACAGCGTTCATTGGAGCTTAAATTTAGAGGAAGTAAAAATCAAAGAGTAATAGATATGAATAAAACACGTGAAACTGGAAATATTGTTGAGTTATTTAAATAAAATGTACTTAGTTAAGTAAAAGGATTCCTTCTCTTGAAATTCTTTTAAGAAAGAAGATGATGATTATTTTAAGGATATCAAGACAGGCAAAACTTTTTGCATCTTTAGTCAAATTTAGAATTTATATTGACGACGAATATCGTGGAAAAATAAGTAATGATGACGTAAACGAAATAGATATTGAAGATGGAAACCATTCGGTTTACATTAAAACAGGGTCTTTAAAAAGTAATAAGCTGGAATTTACTACAAGAGACAATGAATTGGTAGACCTTACCTGTGGTATGTCCGTAAAAAACTTAGAAATGATTCTGCTTACAATTGTAACTTTTATTGCTTGTTATATTCTAGTTTCCACAGATTGGAATATTTTTGTTAAAATAACAATTTTGATTTTACCTTTGCTTTACTCAATAAAATTGAAACGATTATTTATTAAATTTTCTGATGATATGTAATTGTTATTCAAACTGTTTACAAGCTGAAACCCGCATGAATATGCGGGTTTCATAAGTTTTTGTCTCGCTTTTTTCAAAAAGCAAGTGGATTTGGGCAAAGCTCAAGATTTGTCTTTAATCTCCACTGTAATGCTCAATCAGCTTTTTGTATTTTTCATCCTCCAAAGCCTCTATTCCAGTGGCACTAACTCCATACTTCCCTCGTCCAACCTTTTCAAACCACCCGTAGTAGTTTTTTTGCAAAATACTCAAAGCTTTGTTGTCATAACCCTTTTCCCTTAATTCACTGTTGGAAATCACTTCACTTTTTGCAACTAAACATAAAATCTCTATAGATTTTTCACGATAGGCAGTAATAATTTTCTTTTTGTTTACTCCACCTGTGTTAAAGTCGCCACTTCTTCCTTCAAACTCAGTTTCAATGGCTTTTTTACGCTTGTAGCTTTTTGTTTTACGCTGATTTTCAGGTTCAAGAATAATTTCCACTGTTTTTATAGGACTATCCATAGCCACTGTAATAAGACCAATATCCAGCCTTTTCAAAAGCTTTACCATACTTTTGAAGTTTGCATCACGCATACTCTTATTACTTCTTCCTATGGCAATATATACGCTTTGGGCAAAATCCTGCCTGTCTATTGCCTGATAAATAAGCTTTAGATTAAACGCCTTTTTCAACTCCACTACTGTCAGCTTTTGGTCCTTGTAGGCAGCTATATCGCAATCCTTAACCTCACCACGCACATCATAACCGTTAGACCTTAGGTAATCACAAATAGGTGCATACATATCCTCTTCCAAAAAATCCATTCCTAAACACCCTTTGCCATAAATGCTTCAATCTCCTCAACAGTCTTAATCATTTCTGCCGAAAGATTTTCACAGCCGTCCTCAGTTACCAGCACATCGTCCTCAATACGTATGCCAATACCCCATTCCTCAATGTATAAACCAGGTTCTACTGTAAGCACCATGCCCTTACGCAATTTTTGATTTTTGTCACCAACATCATGGGTTTCCGCACCCAAAAAGTGACCTATATTGTGGTAGTAATATTTAAAAACCTCATCACGGGTAAAAACTAGACCAATTTTAAGTAACTCCTTGTAATAATAGTCCTTTAAGGTTTCATTAAGGCTCGGTATAGTCACATTGGGCTTTATGCTGTCCATAATCAGTTTCTGCCCACCCAAAACAATGTTATACACAAGTTTTTGGCGTTCTGTAAATTTCCCGTTTACAGGAAATGTACGAGATAAATCCCCGTTGTACCAATCCAACTGTGCCCCTGCATCAATTAGTATAAGGTCACCGTCATTGGTTTTGGAATTGTTACTTACATAATGAAGAACCGTGCCATTTTTCCCAGATGCCGCAATAGTACGAAACGCCTTATCCCTAACGCCGTTTTTTGTAAGCACATAATCATAATGTGCCTCTATTTCATACTCCATCATACCTGGCTTTGCATTTTTCATCATTTCTTCAATGCCAAGACGAGTTATGTGTATGGCTTTTTTAATCAATTCAATTTCTTCTTTTTCTTTAATAACCCTAAGTTCAGAAATAATTGGAAATAAATCCTCAAAACCCATATCCTTGTATTTTCTTCTGAACCCTTCTGGCATATTGTTTTCAAGTAAATCTTTTCGCTCACAGTCTAAAAACAACCTTTTAATATTGCTTTTTTCCAAATCTATATCGTCAAAAATACTATCTACAAATTGTATATCTTTAATTCCTGATACCTCAAGTGCTTCATCTTTAGTTATATTTGCACCAACCCATTTAGCCATCTGCCCGTTATCAGCCTCAATGTAAAGCCTCTCCACTCGTTTTCCTTCAAGCTTTGATAGTACAAACGCACACCTCTCACGTTCTATGCCCGTCATGTAATAAAAATTTCTGTCTGGTGAGAAAAAATATTTTTCATCTCCACGCTTGGTAGGTGCCTCACCTGCAAATAGTACAGCAAAGTCACCCTCTTCCAATATATCATAAAGTTTATCCCTATTTTTCGTAAAAAACTCTACCATTTATATTACACTTCCTTTAATTATATTTTTTCCAGTATATCACAAAAAAATATTTTTCGTATAGTTAATATCACCATTTAGTGGTAAAATACAACCAAAGGGGATGATTATTATTTTAGTTTCAGTTTTAGGCTGTAGCAACTATGAATATGAAAAAGTAAAAACCACTGTAATGAAATCCTTTACCAATCTTGGTGGCATAAGCAAATATATTGATAAAGGCGAAACCGTACTTTTAAAGGTTAACCTTATTATGAAAAAAAATCCCGATGAGGCTGCAACGACCCACCCTTCAGTGGTACATGCACTAGCGGAAATATTAATTGACTACGGATGTAAAGTGATTATAGGCGATAGTCCAGGAGGGCCTTTTAATGAAATTCTTTTACGTTCCCTATACAGAGTAACTGGAATGGAAGATGTTGCAAACCAAACAGGTGCAACCTTAAACTATAACACCTCAACAGCCCATGCAGACAACCCCAACGGGCTTATTTTAAAACACCTTACAATTGCGGATTTTATTACCAAGGCAGATAAAATAATTTCTGTTTCAAAGTTAAAATCCCATTGTATGACAAAAATGACAGGTGCAACTAAAAATATGTTTGGCACAATACCAGGCACCGTTAAAGCAGAATATCACTTTAACTGCCCAGACCCAACAACCTTTGCCGACTGCCTTATTGATATTTGCCTTAACTCAAACCCTGTTTTATCCTTTATGGATGCAATTGTTGGCATGGAGGGTCATGGCCCAACAGGTGGTGAACCACGGCAAATTGGTGCTATTCTTGCCTCACCTAGCCCCTATGAATTGGATTTGGCGGCATCTAAAATTATAAATGTAACTACAGACGAAGTGCCTATGCTTGCACGCATGGTTCAACGTGGTCTATGCAGTAAATCAACAGAAAACATTGAGTTAGTTGGCGACGATATAAATACCTTTATTCAGGATGATTTTGTTATACCAAAAACTGGCAGTATGCATTTTTTGGGCGACAATCCTCCAAAATTCTTAGAGGATTTTGTAAAGCATAACCTCCACCCTAAACCCGTATTTAAACATAAAATTTGTATAGGCTGTGGTGACTGTGCCCTTAACTGCCCTGCAAAAATAATTACAATGAAAGACCGTAAACCTTATGTAGACATTGATAAATGTATACGGTGCTTTTGCTGTCAAGAGCTATGTCCAAAAAAAGCAGTGGACATTCATCGCCCACTGCTGTTAAAGATATTATCAAAATTTTAAAGTACAAAAATCTTTGCCAGATTAAAGAATATAATAAGCGATGTTGCATCCACAATAGTTGTAATCAGCGGCCCTGCCATAATAGCAGGGTCAAATTTAAGCTTTTTAGCCGCCATTGGCAATAAACACCCAATACTTTTTGAAACCACTACTGCAATAATAAGGCTAAGTGACACTGTTATATTAACATTTAGTGGTGTTCTAAGTATGATTAGCCTTATAAAATTAACCAAACCCAGTATCGAACCAGCTAAAAGACCAACCCTAATTTCTTTCCAAATAACCTTAAACACATCACTCATATCTATCTCACCCACTGCCATACCACGAATAATAAGTGTGGATGACTGTGAACCGGCATTTCCTCCTGTATCCATAAGAATAGGAAAAAATGATGAAAGAATAATGGATGACGCCAAAACAGCCTCATATCCACTTATAATTGCACTTGAAATAGTTCCAGAAATCATCAGTATTAAAAGCCAAGTAATTCTGTTTCTTGCAAGGGTAAACACACCTGTTTTAAGATACTCATCTTCAGACGGAATAAGAGCCGCCATCTTCTCAATATCCTCGGTATTTTCCTGCTCAATAACGTCCACAATGTCATCAACGGTTATAATTCCCACAAGGCGTTGCTCGTTATCAACTACAGGCAGTGCAATAAGTCCGTATTTCTTAAATAAATTTGCAATATCTTCTTGGTCATCAAGGGTTCTAACAAATATTACGTCATCCTCCATAATGTCCTTTATCTTAATATCATCGCCAGATAGAATCAGTGTACGCAAAGATACCATACCAACAAGAACTCGTCGTGCATCCATAACATAACAAGAATATATTGTTTCTTTGTTAACACCTGTTTTTTTAATCTGCTCCATAGCTTTAAGTACAGTTGTGTCCTCATGAAACTGTACAAACTCTATTGTCATAATGCTTCCTGCACAATCGTCAGGGTAATTCAAAAATTCATTAATTATTTTTCTTTTTTCCTCGGCTGTATTCTTAAGTACCCTTGTAACCAAGTTTGCTGGTATCTCACTTAAAAAGTCAACCGCATCATCAAGACTAAGGTCGTCTAAAATGTGCCTTACCTCGCTGTCCGTTATAGAATTTACAATATCCTCCTGCATATCCGAATCCATAAATGAAAATGTGTCTGCCGCATTATCTTTTGTAAGCAATCGAAACACAAGTAACTGCTTATCCACAGGTACTTCATCAAAAAATTCTGCTATATTTGCAGGATTATCCTCATTAAGCTCTATTTTAAGCTTAGAAAGTCCTCCATTTTCAATTAACTCAAGCCATTGGTGAAATACTTCTTTTCTTGTATCCATTCCCCTCATCTCCTAACGTTGTAGTTTCTTATAACACAAATGTTTGCACCGACGTAAAGAAAATAAGCAGTGCCAAACAGTCCACTACAGTTGTAATAAGAGGGCCCGCCATAATTGCAGGGTCAAATTTAAGTTTTTTTGCAAGGATAGGAAGTGTACACCCAATGCTTTTTGCTAAAATCACTGTACACATCATGCTAAAGGAAACCGTAAGGTTTAACTTAGCAGGAACATTGCCAATTAAAAAAAGTCTAATAAAGTTTACAAATCCAAGAGCAATACCTGTAACCATACCTACACGCAATTCCTTCCAAATTACCTTAAGTATATCACTGGTTTCAATTTCACCAACCGCCATACCACGTATGATTAACGTAGAGGCTTGTGAACCAGCATTTCCGCCTGTTCCCATTAGTATAGGAAAAAGAGATGCCAGAATTACAGAAGATGCTAAAACGCCTTGAAAGCTAGTTATAATAACACTTGATAATGTACCAGAAATCATAAGTACCAAAAGCCATACAACTCTGTTTTTTGCCAATGAAACAACACTGGTTTTAAGATATTCGTCCTCTGAAGGAATGAGGGCAGACATCTTTTCAATATCCTCTGTATTCTCCTGTTCAATAACATCCACAATATCGTCAACGGTTATAATACCCACAAGACGCAGTTCATTGTCAACTACAGGAAGTGCAATAAGCCCATATTTCTTAAATAAATTTGCTATATCCTCTTGATCATCAAGAGTTCTAACAAATATTACGTCATCCTCCATTATATCCTTAACCTTAGCATTATCATCAGCTAAAATCAATGTTCTTAAAGACACCATGCCAACAAGAACCCGTCTTTTATCAACAACATAACAGGAATATATAGTTTCTTTATCGATACCCGTTCTTCTAAGCTGTTCCATTGCCTTTTGTACAGTTAATTCTTTATTAAACTGCACAAACTCAATTGTCATTATGCTTCCAGCACTGTCATCAGGGTAATTTAAAAATTGATTAATAAGCTTTCTTTTTTCCTCATCAGTGTTTCTTAATATTCTTGTAACCAAATTTGCAGGTACCTCGCTTAAAAAGTCTACTGCATCGTCAAGGCTAAGCTCATCCACAATATGCCTAACCTCATTATCCGTAATAGAGTTTACAATGAGCTCTTGAGTATCCGAGTCCATAAATGAAAACACATCCGCTGCATTATCCTTTGTAAGTAAACGAAACACAAAAAGCTTTTTATCTAAAGGTATTTCATCAAAAAATGCTGCAATGTTTACCTCATTATGCTCATTAATTTCCTTTTTAAGCTGTGCAAATTTTCCGTTATCAAGCAGCTTAAGCCAGTCATCAAATATTAATTCTCTATCCTCCAAAGTTGTCACCCCATTCTTAAATTAACGCACAAAAAAATATGCCCCACATGAATGTTGCTAATGCAACAAAACCGCAGACATATTCCCAAAGAAAATCGGTGCACCAACAAAGGGTCAAAAACCTAATCTTGACCTGTATGCAAGTGAACCCCTGCCACGGCATTTATAAAATTAAAAATATAGCATAACGGAACACCTTCCGCATTGCAACTACTGCCTGCTTCCATAAGGTTCACCTCCATAAATCAAATTGGAATATAAAACTTCTATATATCAGTATAGTCTGAATAAAAAATTACGTCAACAAAATAATTGAAATAGCACAATATTTTTTCTTGCCTATACCACCCGTTGCTGATAGAATATATATTGCATTGCATTATGTAAAGCAAAATCGGAGGCTATTATGACAAGACCCTTGAAACCACACTATTTACTAATACTCATATCAATGTTAAAAATGCTTGTAACACTTCTTGTATTTTTCGGAATTGCAGTTTTGCTATCGCCCAATAAATACTACTCTGCCCTTAACCTTGCCAAAATGATTATCCCTATTGCCATAATTAGTTATGTAAGTATGTTTTATTTTTGGCATAGTATAACAATAAACATTACTAATGAAAAGTTGGATTTTAAAATGACAGCAGGCAGAAAAAACCACATTGAGGTATTTTACAGTGATATGGAAACTATAATCCTTAAACAAGGCATTTTTGAAAAATTGTTTGGAGTAAGCCGTTTATCTATTAAAATTAAAAATGTTGAAAAAACCTATGGTGGTGAAATTATGGTTTTGGAACAATATCTAGTTTTTAAAACTGCAGAAGCCCAAGAAATAGTGGAAATAATTACCAATAATATGAACATTGCGTTAAAAAACATCCCAAAGTATTGACTTTGGGATATTTTTAGTATATTTTTAAAATAATGTGAATAAAATATTACTAAAGTGTTAAATAATATATTGGGTGATTAATAAATGAAATTTTTTAAAATAGTAAAAACAGTAAAGCAAAATCGCAAACTTATATCTTTTTATACTCTTGTTGCATCAACCTTTGTTGTTGCATTCATTTCAACAGGTAAAAATATAAATGTATATTCACAGCCACTTCCAGTAGCGGCTGTGCGTTATGATACAACAAAAATATACGTACCCTCAAAAGAAGCTTATGATTGTCTTAATCAACTTGACCAGCAAATGGATGAAATAATTTCTCAACTTCCACCAGAAGAACCAGAAATTGCTGTTGAGGACGTTAATACAGCTGAAACGAAAGCTGCCTCTTTGGATTTAAGCATTCCCGTGGGTATGCCATCAAATGGTCCTATAACATCACCATTTGGTGATATGGTAGGTCGTTCCTCTCCACATGTAGGTGTGGATATTGGCGTAAGTGTAGGTACACCTGTACGTTGTACCGGGTCTGGTACTGTTATAGTATCAAAACGCAGCAGCTCTTATGGATATATGGTTGAAATCGACCATGGAAACGGCTACCAAACTATTTATGCCCATAATTCTGAACTTACTGTTAGTGTTGGGGATTCTGTTACTCAGGGTGACATCATCGCTCTTTCTGGTAATACGGGCAATTCAACAGGCCCACACTTGCATTATGAAATGCATTATAATGGCGAAGTTATTGACCCTTTAAGCAATTAAGCTTGATTATAAAAATTGTAAATGTATATAAAAAATCAACCACACTCACCTGTGGTTGATTTTTTTAACGACTATGAATTTAATGTGTAAATTTTAGCAAAGAACCGCAGCCACTTCATCAACTGCAATTTCTGCATCCTCACCATCGGCACTTATCGTTGCATTAATTCCTTCTGCAATTCCCAAAGAAATAATACACATAAGGCTTTTTGCGTTAACCATTTTTTCATCGATAGAAATTTTTACATTGCTCTTAAATTTACTTGCTGTCTGCACGAACAACGCTGCCTGCCTTGTATCCAATGCTTTTTTTACAGTAATCGTTTTATTAGCCATTATCAGTTACCATATCCTCTCTTAAAATCTCTGCCATGTCGCTTATTTTTCTAAGACGATGGTTCACCCCAGACTTGCCAACAGGCGGCTCCATCATTTGCCCCAGTTCCTTAAGGCTTGCCTCTGGAAAATCCATTCTTGCAATTGCCATTTCTTCCAGTGGCTTCGGTAAATAGCTAAGACCAAACTTGTCCCTAATAAAGGTTATATCCTCCATCTGTTTAACCGATGCAGTAATAGTTTTATTAAGATTAGCTGTTTCACAATTCACCTTACGGTTAACATTATTACGCATATCTTTAAGAATGCGTACATTTTCCATTTCCATAAGGGCAACATGTGCCTCCATAATGTTAAGCAAGTCAACTATCTGTTCACCCTCTTTTAGGTAAACAATGTAGTGCTCCTTACGCTTAACTATTTTAGCATCCATACCAAATGTATTAATAAGGTTTTTTAAATCCTCGCTATAGCTTAACGAGGAACTTACAAACTCCATATGGTAGGTTTTTTCAGGATCGCTTAC
>JAQVIB010000183.1 GCA_028695945.1 Lachnospiraceae bacterium | reverse complement strand
ACACCGTCAATTTTTACGTTGCTAACTGCAACGCCAGGTAATGAAGACAATAAAATTCTTCTAAGTTAATTGCCAAGAGTTGTTCCATATCCTCTTTCAAGGGGCTCAACAACAAAACGTCCATATGTTCCGTCCTGTGCCATTTCAGCAATTTCGATACGAGGTTTCTCAAACTCGAACACTATTCAAACCTCCCCTGTGGATTAAATTTGTGCTGCAAATGCAGCCTGTTAAACTTTACAAAGCAGGGGATTTTTCCCACTGCTAAAAAATAAAGAACGAAGCACCCTCTCCCAAAATGGGCGAGGGAACTTAATTCTACAATTTCTATTATTTTGAGTAGAGCTCTACAATGAAAGTTTCTTCAACAGGAATATCAATGTCTGCTCTTTGTGGTTTAGCAACAACAGTTCCGCTTAATGCGTCATGATTTGCTGATAACCATGCTGGAACAACTTTTGAACCAGTTGATTCTAAAATATCTTTGTATCTCTGAGCACTCTTATATTTTTCTCTGATTTCCACAACATCGCCAACATTAAGCTGGTATGAAGGAATATCAACAGGTTTGCCGTTAACAAAAACATGTTTGTGACGAACAATCTGTCTAGCTTCTTTTCTTGTTCTGCCGTATCCAAGTCTATACATAGCGTTATCAAGTCTAAGCTCTAATAACATAAGTAAGTTTTCACCAGGAATACCTTCTTTTTTAGCAATCTTAACAGCCTTAGCATAGTAGCCTCTAAACTGTTTTTCAAGAACGCCGTAAATAAATTTAGCTTTCTGTTTTTCTCTCATCTGCATACCGTACTCGCTCATTTTCTTTCTTGTATTCAATGGTTGTTTTTTAGATTTCTTTTCAATTCCTAAGAAGATAGGATCAAGATCAAGTGATCTACATCTTTTAAGAACTGGTACCATATCTCTTGCCATTTATATTTGCACCTCCTAATTAGACTCTTCTGCGTTTTGGTGGTCTGCATCCGTTATGTGGAACAGGTGTAACATCTTTAATCATTGTTACACTAAGACCAGCTGCCTGAAGCGCACGGATTGCTGCCTCACGTCCTGAACCAGGACCCTTAACAAATACTTCAACTGCCTTAAGACCAAAGTCTGAGCAAGCCTGAGCTGCAGTGTCTGCTGCCATTTGTGCTGCATAAGGAGTTGATTTTCTTGAGCCTCTGAAGCCTAACTGACCAGCACTTGCCCATGAAAGAGCATTACCTGCTGTATCTGTAATTGTTACTATTGTATTATTGAAAGTGGACTGGATATGTGCCTGACCACGCTCTACATGCTTTTTGTCACGACGTCTACGAGTAGTCGCTTTTTTAACAGCTTTCTTTGCCATTTGACCATTACCCTCCTCTTACTTATTTCTTCTTATTTGCAACAGTTTTTCTAGGACCTTTTCTTGTTCTAGCGTTTGTCTTAGTTTTCTGTCCTCTTACAGGAAGACCTCTTCTATGACGGATGCCTCTGTAGCAGCCTATTTCAACAAGACGTTTGATGTTAAGAGCGATTTCTCTTCTTAAGTCACCTTCTACAGTCTGAGATTTGTCAATTATATCACGAATTTTAGATACTTCATCGTCAGTCAAATCTCTGATTCTTGTATCAGGATTAACGCCTGCTTCTTTTAAAATTCTAACAGCGCTAGAATGTCCAATACCGTATACATAAGTAAGGCCGATTTCAACGCGTTTTTCTCTTGGTAAATCTACACCAGCGATACGTGCCATGTGTACTTTGCACCTCCATTAAATTAAAATATCATTTATCTAGTCAATAGTGTATTTTCTTCACAGCCATAGTCTTTAAGGAAACAGAACTAGAGAAAACGTAGTTCCCTACCTGTCAGCCGCCCTCAAAACAAAAATGGCCGTTAACAAAATGACGGATTTTGCTTTGTTGCTTTCAAGGTTTCATGCACCTATATCAAGCCATACTAATTTGCATTTATCAGCCCTGTTTTTGTTTGTGTTTTGGATTCTCACAAATAACCATTACACGACCTTTTCTTTTGATAATTCTGCATTTTTCACACATTGGTTTTACAGATGGTCTAACCTTCATTGTGATTTCTCCTTTCTAAATCCTTGCTTATTTTGCTCTCCAGATAATTCTACCTTTTGTAAGATCATAAGGAGACATTTCTATGAGTACTTTGTCTCCTGGTAAAATTCGAATAAAGTTCATACGAAGTTTTCCAGAAATGTGTGCTAAAATTTTATGCCCGTTTTCAAGTTCAACTTGGAACATAGCATTAGGTAATTTTTCCAATACGGTTCCTTCTACCTCTATAACATCATCTTTAGACACGTTAGAACCTCCTTAACTATCTTTGGCCGAATTCCTTCAGCGCCTTTGATATATCTGCATCTAGCAGGTAGCTGTTGTTTTCAAGCTTTTCCTTTATATTATAACAGATATAGTTCGTTTTCTGAACATGCTTAATTTTTTTTCTTTTAGGATGTTCAAGTGTGCGTAACTTGCCATCTGCCAGTATTAAATAATCGCCATCAATGGATAGCACTATAAATGGCAATGACTTGTCATGACCGCTCTTTGAATAAACCACTTGACCTTGGGTGTATTCCATTATGCTCACCTCAAATTGTGATTTTAAATAAAGCATCCTGTTTTAAAGGGTAAGTAATTCTGGCTCACCATCAGTAATAACAATCGTGTTTTCATAATGAGCTGCATTACGTCCATCGGCTGTAACTGCTGTCCAACCATCATCAAGTACCTCTAACTTATATGTCCCTGCATTCACCATCGGCTCAATTGCCAATACCATGCCCTTTTGCAATCTTGGCCCACGGCCAACCTGCCTGTAGTTAGGTATAGCTGGGTCTTCGTGAAGGTTTCTTCCTATGCCGTGCCCAACGTAATCCCTAACAACCGAGAAACCGTTTTCTTCAACATGCTTTTGCACCGCTACAGATATTTCATATAAATGACAACCCTCACGTGCAAACTTAATCCCTTCAAAAAAACTCTGCCTTGTAACGTCAATAAGCTTTTGGTCTTCATCGGAAATTTTTCCTACTGGGAAAGTTCTGGCACAATCGCCATGATACCCACCAATATAGGAACCCATGTCAATACTAATAATATCGCCATCTCTAAGCTTTCTTAAACTTGGAATTCCGTGAATAATTTCATTGTTAACTGATGCACATATAGTCCCTGGAAACCCACCATACCCTTTGAAGGAAGGCTTAGCCCCTTGACTTAAGATATAATCCTCTGCAATTTTATCAAGCCCCAAAGTAGTTATACCTGGGCGAATTTCAGCTTCAAGTATTCCCCAAAGCCTTTTTAAAATTCCACCTGCTACACGCATCTTTTCAATTTGTTCCTCTGATTTTATGATTATTGCCATTAAGCTCGCTCTCCTAATTCGGCAACAATGTCATTAAAGACATTGTCTGCTCCTTTAAGCCCGTCAACCTCAAAAAGATTTCCTTGCTTTTTGTAATATCCAACCAGTGGCTCGCTTTGTTCATGGAATGTTTTCAAGCGGGCTTTACCTGCTTCAAGTGTATCATCCTTACGTTGTACAAGCTTCTCTCCGCATACATCACAAACTCCTGCTACCTTTGAAGGAATGGCAATTTTGTTGTATGAAGCACCACATTTTGGGCAGGTTTCACGTGCTGTAATTCTTTCAAGCATAACTTCATCAGGAGCATTAATATATATTCCTTTGTCGATGTTTCCGATAAGTTCATCAAGCTTTTCTGCCTGAACAACTGTACGTGGGAAGCCGTCTAAAATAAAACCGTTTTTGCAATCGTCCGCCTTAATACGTTCTTTAACAATTGCAATTATCATTTCATCTGATACAAGTCCACCAGAAGCCATAACGTTTTTCACATTAAGACCAAGTTCAGACTCTTTGGCAACTTCTTCTCTAAGCATGTCGCCAGTGGAAATGTAAGCTAAACCATAACGAGCAATAAGCTTTCTGGCCTGAGTACCCTTACCTGCTGCCGGAGCACCAATAAGTACTAATTT
>JAQVIB010000182.1 GCA_028695945.1 Lachnospiraceae bacterium | reverse complement strand
ATGTTACAGAAATTAGGAAAGAATATTCGTGGGTACTATTTTTGCTGCCAATTGCTGGTATATTTATTGCATGGCTTTACAAGATTATGGCAGCGGAAAATGACCGAGGAACAAATTTTGTTCTTGTTTCTATTCGGTCTGAGGAAAATATACCGTTAAAGACAGCACCACTTATTTTTATTAGTACAGTTATAACTCATTTTGTTGGCGGTTCGGCTGGCAAAGAAGGGGCGGCCCTTCAGCTTGGAAGCAGTATTTCTAATAAAATAGGTGAACTTTTAAAGCTTGATGGAAATGATATGCACACCATGTCTATGTGTGGAATGAGTGCGGCATTTGCATCACTTTTTGGTACACCAGTAACTGCGGCGGTGTTTTCTTTAGAGGTTGTAAGTATTGGCATTATGCCTTATTCGGCCTTAGTGCCGTGCATACTTGCTGCAGTAACAGGAAGTTTAGTTGCATCAGCATTCGGCGTTGCTCCAGAAAAATTTGTACTTAGAGGGATACCAACAGTAGGTGCATTATCTATAGGAAAGGTTATTCTTCTTTCTGTGCTATGTGCATTTATTAGCATTTTATTTTGCTTTATAATGAAAAATGTACACCATGGTTATGATAAATATATTAAAAGTAGATACATAAAGGGTTTCATTGGCGGTGCGATTGTTTTGGCACTTACGTTAATTATAGGCAATAGCGACTATAACGGAGGTGGTATGAACATTGTAGAGAATGCAATTTATGGAAAAGTTTTTATTGGTGCATTTTTGCTTAAAATTATATTTACAGCATTTACACTTGGTGCTGGTTTTAAGGGTGGAGAGATTGTACCTGCATTTTTTACAGGAGCAACATTTGGTAATGTGGTTGCAAAAACAATTGGGCTTAATCCGTCCTTTGGGGCGGGTATTGGCATGATTGCGGTATTTTGTGGTGTTACAAACTGCCCAATTTCGTCCCTTATTTTAAGCGTGGAAATGTTCGGCACAGAGGAGATATTGTTTTTCGCTATTGTATGCGGTGTAAGTTACATGCTTAGTGGTTACACAGGGTTATATAGTGAACAAAAAATTGTATATTCTAAAACAAAAACAGAATTTATTGATAGAAAAGCTTGCTAAAGAAAATTATAATATTTGAATTAAATGAATAAAACCATACATATTTCAATATAATTATTGAATTTAATTGAATAATAGCGTATAATAATCTGGTTAAATACAACTGAGAGAAAAAAAGGAGAGATATTATAATGAAAATATATTCAAGAATTATGGCAGCTGTTGTTATTGGTACAATGGTATTTGCTACAGGTTGTTCAAGTACTAAACCAACTGAACCAGCAAAAACAGAAGAAAAAGCTGCAGACGCAACTGCAAAAGAAGAACTTGTTATGGCTACAAACGCGGCATTCCCTCCATATGAGTTTTATGAAGGTACCGATGTTGTAGGTATTGATGCTGAAATAGCTGCGGCAATTGCTGAAAAGCTTGGTATGGAACTTAAGATTGAGGATATGGAATTTGGCTCAATTATTACTGCTGTACAGGGCGGCAAGGCTGACATGGGTATGGCTGGAATGACAGTTAATGAAGAAAGACTTGTAAATGTTGATTTTTCTAATTCATATGCAACAGGTTACCAGGTAGTTATTGTTAAGAATGGTTCTGAAATTAAAACTCCTGATGATTTAGCCAATAAGTCCATTGGTGTTCAAGAAAGTACAACAGGTGACATTTATATAACTGATGACTACCCAAATGCTGATGTTCAGCGTTACAACAAGGGTACAGAAGCAGTTCAGGCACTTATTCAAGGCAAGGTTGATGCTGTTGTAATTGACAGAGAGCCTGCTAAAGTATTTGTAGAGCAAAATGAGGGACTTGAAATTCTTCCAACAGAATATGTTGTTGAGGAATATGCTATTGCATTAGCTAAGGGAAATACAGAATTACTTGAAAAAATAAACAAAGCATTAGAAGAGCTTAAAGCAGATGGAACAGTTCAAACTATTATTGATAAATACATTAGTGCTGAATAAGATAAGAAATAAAGAGAGGGGATTTTAATAATTCCCTCTTTTTTAGAGGTTAAGCTGTGGTTTTGAAAGGAATTAATAACTGTGGATAATTTTAAGTTAAGGTTTTACAATAATTTTATAGCAGACGAAAGATGGCGTTATATTGTAAATGGATTATCGGTTACTATTAGGGTAACTTTTTTTGCTGCACTTATAGGCATTGCCATTGGGTTCGTTGTTGCTATTATACGTTCTACCTATGATAAAACAGGACACCTTAAAGTACCAAATTTTCTTTGCGAAATATATCTTACCCTTATTAGGGGGACACCTGTGGTTGTTCAATTACTTATAATATATTTTATTGTTTTTGGAACAGTAAAAATTGACAAGGCTTTTGTTGCAATTGTTGCATTTGGTTTGAACAGCGGTGCATATGTGGCAGAAATTGTTCGCTCTGGAATTATGAGTATTGATGATGGTCAGTTTGAGGCTGGCAGAAGCCTTGGATTTAACTATGTACAAACTATGGTATACATTATTACACCACAAGCTTTTAAGAACATATTACCTGCCCTTGCAAACGAATTTATTGTTCTTTTGAAAGAAACTTCCGTTGCAGGATATATTGCATTGCAGGATTTAACAAAGGGCGGCGATATTATTAGAGGGCGTACCTTTGATGCGTTTATGCCTCTTCTTACAGTTGCAATTATTTATTTAGTTATGGTAATGGGCATGACGGCTGGTGTAACAAGGCTTGAAAGGAGGTTGAGAAACAGTGACCACTGATAGCACATTAATTAAAGTAATTAACCTTGAAAAACATTTTGCGGGTGGAAAAGTTAAGGCATTAGATGGAATTTCAACAGAGATGCGAAAGGGTGAGGTTGTTGTTGTAATTGGTCCATCAGGTTCTGGAAAATCTACTTTTTTACGTTGTCTTAACCTTTTGGAAGTGCCAACTGGCGGAAGTATTTTATTTGAAAACGAAGATTTGACGGATAGAAATGTTGATATAAACAGGCACAGGCAAAAAATGGGCATGGTTTTTCAGCACTTCAACCTTTTTCCACATATGACAATACTTAGAAATATGACCATTGCACCAATAAAGCTTCAGGGAAAAAGTCCAGAGGAAGCGGAAAAGTATGCAATGACTTTGCTTGAAAGAGTTGGCCTTGGCCACAGGGCAGGAGCCTATCCTTCACAGCTTAGTGGTGGGCAGAAACAGCGTGTTGCGATTGTGCGTGCTCTTTGTATGAAGCCAGAGGTTATGCTTTTTGACGAACCAACAAGTGCCCTTGACCCAGAAATGGTTGGCGAGGTTTTGGATGTTATGAAAAGTCTTGCACGTGAAAGCATGACAATGGTTGTAGTTACACACGAAATGGGGTTTGCACGGGAAGTATCTGATCGGGTTTTATTTATGGATGAAGGTATTATCTATGAGGAGGGAACTCCCGAGCAGATTTTCAACAATTCCCAACGTATAAGAACAAAAGAATTCTTAAGTAAGGTTCTTTAAAAAGTATTTAGGGAGATATAGGATGGGTACAGCAAAAATAATATATATTTCAATAGCGGCACTTACAATAATACCTCTTATAGCCTTTAATATTAAGAGGTTTACTATAAGAAAAGAAGGAGAACATCCAAAACCTAACATAATTAGGATTCTATTAGTGTTGGGTGGCAGCATACTTCTGGGCATTTTTCTGTTTACTTTGTATAAGTTTACCTTAGATTATCAGACTCAGTTAGTGTTGGAACGATTTGTAAGGTCATATTCATCGGCAGTAGTAGGAGAAATAGAATATGATGAGTTTTTAAAACAAACAGAAAGTATATGTACTCCTGACTTTATGTCTCGGGAAAACAGATGTCTTTCTGAAATTGAAGCTGACCAAAAATTAGGAACAGCAACTGTAAGTTTTCAACTAGGAGAAAATATTCTTCCTAAATATTATATTGAACAAGAATTTTTCCCTGATATAGAAGGGGTAAATAAA
>JAQVIB010000181.1 GCA_028695945.1 Lachnospiraceae bacterium | reverse complement strand
GCACCATGCTTGTAGGCGATGTTATGGCTTTTTTAACGTACCTCATGCAGATACTTATGTCACTTATGATGATTACAATGGTATTAATGGTTTTCTCAAGGGCAAAGGTTTCTGGTGACCGTATAATTGAGGTTTTAGAAACAGATATAGATATTGTTAATCCTCAAAAGCCTGTTAAAGAGCCTATTAGAAATGGCAAAATTGAATTCAGAAATGTAACATTTAAGTATGATAGTGGAAGTGGTGAACCTGTACTGGAAAACGTAAACTTTATTGCTGAAGCAGGGCAAACTGTTGCAATATTAGGTGAAACTGGTTCAGGAAAATCAACACTTGTTAACCTTATACCAAGACTTTATGATGTTTCAGAAGGTGAAATTTTAATTGACGGTATAAATATTAAAAAAATGGATTTGTCTGAACTCCGAAGCCAAGTGTCAGTTGTTTTGCAAGAGGCAATTTTATTTAGCGGAACAATTCGAGATAACTTACTTTGGGGAAAGAAAATTGCAACGGAGGGGGAAATCGTATGTTCAGCACAAAATGCACAGGCACATGACTTCATAATGGAACTGCCAGAAAAATACGAAACAGAACTAGGACAGAAGGGTGTTAATCTTTCGGGTGGACAAAAACAAAGAATATCTATTGCCAGGGCACTAATTAAAAAGCCCAAAATACTTATTTTTGACGACAGTACAAGCGCTGTGGATATGCTAACAGAAAAGAAAATTCAAAAAGCACTTGCTACGGAACTTAAAAGCAGTACAAAAATTATTATTGCACAGCGTATTAGTTCTGTTTTAAATGCAGATAAAATATTAGTACTTGGCAATGGTACAATTGTTGCCGAAGGTACACATGATGAACTTCTTACAAATAGCAAAGATTATCAAGAAATTTACTACTCTCAAGTAGGAAAGGGGGCAGTTGTAAATGAGTGATGACGGACAAAAACGAGGACCTATGGGTCATGGTCAAAACGCAATGATGAAACCTCAAAAAGCAAAGGATACAAAAGGAACGGCGATGAGGCTTTTAAAATACCTAGGAAAGCACAAAAGCAAGCTTGTCATAGTTTGTATTCTTGTAATTATATCAACAGTTATAACCACAGTTGCAACTAGAATTATGGGCATTGCAATAGATAAATTTATTGGTAACGGAGATATAAACGGACTAATAAAGCTTTGCTTGATGTTAGTTGCTCTTTATGTAATGGCTAGTTTTTTTACTTGGTTACAGGGTATAACTATTATAAATATTGCCCAGCAAACTGTTGCTCAGCTTAGAAAAGAAGTTTTTGACAAACTTCAGAAACTTCCAGTAAAATATTTTGATACAAATACACATGGTGAGGTAATGAGCCGTGTTACAAACGATGTGGATAATATATCTACTACACTTAACCAATTTATTTCACAGATACTTTCTAGCATTCTCACTGTAGTATTTACAATTGTTGCTATGCTTTTGCTAAGTCCTGCTCTTACACTTGTAAGTGTGCTTGTTATACCAATAATGATAGGTTTAACTAAATTTATTACCAATAAATCACGTAAACACTTTTCCACTAGGCAGAAAAAGCTTGGAAAACTTAACGGATATATAGAAGAAGTTATTTCTGGTCAAAAGGTTGTTAAGGTTTTTACACGTGAGGAAAAAGAAATTGAAGAATTTAATACTATAAACAAGGATTTACTTTCTTCTGGCGTTAAAGCAGAAATATATTCTGGTATAATCGGGCCGCTTTCATCAGCTCTTAATAATATGAGCTATGCTCTTATTGCTGGATGTGGCGGACTTATGATAGTTATGGGATTTCCAATGTCGGTAGGTACAATTTCTGCATTTTTAGCCTATTCGAAGCAATTTACAAGACCTTTAAATGAAATTGCAAACCTTGCCAGCACTATTATGTCGGCTTTGGCAGGTGCAGAGCGTGTATTTGCTGTTCTTGATGAAAAAGAGGAGCTAGCAGATGTTGATCAAGCATATGACCTTAAAGAGGTTGAGGGTACTGTTACTTTGGAAAATGTTAATTTCTCATATGAAGAAGGAAGTCCAATACTTAAAAACATTAATCTTTATGCAAAGCCAGGGCAGACAATTGCTCTTGTTGGTCCAACAGGTGCAGGAAAAACAACGATTATTAATTTACTTACTAGGTTTTACGATATTCAAAGTGGAACAATTACCGTTGATGGACATAACATTAAGGACATACGTCGTGACAGTCTTAGAAAAGCATTGGGAATTGTACTTCAAGACACTTACTTGTTTACAGGAACAATAGAAGAAAATATTAGATACGGCAGGCTTGATGCAACTTTTGAAGAAATTAAAACAGCCGCAAAGCTTGCAAATGCACATGAATTTGTTAAGCGTCTACCTGATGGATATAGTACAGTGCTTACAGATGGCGGTGGTAATCTAAGCCAAGGTCAGCGACAGATGCTTAGCATTGCCAGAGCTATTCTTTCCGACCCATCTATACTTATTTTAGATGAAGCAACAAGCAGTGTAGATACACGTACAGAAATGAAAATACAAGAGGCTATGCATAACCTTATGAAGGGCAGAACAAATTTTGTTATTGCCCACAGGCTTTCTACTATTAAGGATGCTGATCTTATTGCAGTAATTAATGGTGGCAGCATAATTGAACGTGGTAATCACCAGCAGCTTTTAGAGAAAAAAGGTTTTTACTACAATCTTTATATGAGTCAGTTTGCTGAACAAACAGCATAAAAATGACATAAAATACACCCTCTGCTTTGGCTTAAATTATCAAAGCAGAGGGTAAGTTTTAGTTATATTAAATTATATTTAAATATTTTAAATTTGTAAATATTAGTATGTAAAAAGCTGTGCCCATGCTGTTCCATTTACACCTACACCTATATATTTAAAGTTAGGTTTCATAATATTTGCTCTATGGCCTGGAGAATTCATCCATGCTGTTACAACCTCGGAAGGTGTTTTCTGACCAATTGCAATATTTTCTCCTGCACCACTGTAGCTTGCACCTGCCTCAGCAAGGGCTGTAAAACAGCTTCTTCCATCAGGACGTGTATGGCTAAAGCTTGTTTTAATTTCTGTTGCTCTAACCTGTGCAGCAGCTGTTACTTTTGAATCTATGGAAAGAGGAGAGAGACCCTCTTTTGCACGTTCAGCGTTTACTAAGTTTACAACTTCCTGAGCATATGAAGATACTGATGAGTTGTTTGTAGTGTTTGTTACATTAGTGTTTGTTTTTGTAGGGTTACTTGGTGTCTGAGTAGTAGCCTTTTGTGAAGGGTTACTTGGTGTAGCAGTTTTTGGTGCAGTAGTTTTAGGTGCAATAGGTTTGCTTGCAGTAGTATTACATGTTGTACCAGTACATGTTGCATCTTTTCCTACTGTGTTGGCACATGTTGTACCAGTGCATGTCGCATCTTTTCCCGCTGTATTAGCACATGTTGTACCAGTACATGTTGCATCTTTTCCTGCTGTGTTGGCACATGTTGTGCCTGTGCATGTTGTACCATTTTCTGTACTTCCATTTAAGTTGGTTTTGATAGCACCTTTGGATTTATAGCTAAGGCTAGTAAAGTATTGCATTTTGCCCTTAACGTTGCTTGTGCAATTGCTATTTATAAGTGAATTTATGTCGCAGTTTGCAGAAGCAGAATTACAAGCCAGAACGCTAGTACTTAATTTGCATGATTGCAAACTATTACTTAATGTGTTTGTACATAATGGTGCAGCCATTGCACTTGCAGACATAGACATTACCGCTGCTAAAGTTATTACTGCTGAATTAAATTTTTTCATATTATTTCCTCCTAAAATTTTTATGCATCTCGTGAATGTTAACAATATGTTATGTAGTTGTTACGTAATTGTTACACGATTATAATACCACATCGTTATAATATTTGAAACAATCAAAATCTGGAAGAAATAAAAAAGCCCGAAATATAAATCTCGGACTTTAGCTTCTATAGTTATTATAGTGTATCGTCATCCTTCTTCTTGCTAAATGCACTAAACAAAGATTTCTTTTCAGGCACTGCAACTTCTTCAACCTTATTTGTAAGGTTAGGCTCTT
>JAQVIB010000011.1 GCA_028695945.1 Lachnospiraceae bacterium | reverse complement strand
GAAAATAAGCTTTAGGTCTTATTACAGAGTACTTTTTTAAAGTATAAAGTTTAAAGGTTTTTTATTTAAACGAAAGGGGGAAAAGGCTAAAAAAGAGGTTTAATGGGCAATTAGCAGCAGTACAGTAGTATGGCAAGATGTTTGGAACAAGTTAATTTGTTAGTTAGATGAAGTATATCAAGATTCTAGAAACAAGTTTATTGGTAGTTGAAAGAAGTATATCAAGGTTTTAGAAACTTTGTAGGAGGGTAATTCGTAAAGAAGAATTACAGTGAAGTTAAGGAGGATTGATTCCAATGGGCTCAAAAATCTTTAAACAAACAATTTGGTAGCTTACAAAAATCAAAAAAGGGCATTAAAAGTGCATAAAGTGATTTGGATTGTAATATGAAAAAGCTGCCGAGGCTACAACTGAATATCAAGAGTTATATTGGTAGCCATTTAAAGAAAATAGTTAACAAGTGGTTATTAGTAAAGATAATATTATTCTTTGGTTTTGTAACAGTTTGCTATTAAGGAAGTAAGAAAAAAATTTGAAGTAAGCAGTAAGTAGTAAAAGAATTAGCAGTAAGTAGTAAAAAGAAAGTATTAGTAAAGCAATTTAAGTAGTTTAGTAGTTAAGGAGTTAAATAAGTGTTAGAACCAGAAATACTATAGGAGCCTATCTGTTTTGCAATAATGAAGCAGATAGGTTCTTTTTTTGTGTAAAAAATTTTTAATGTATACAGCCGACAGCAATAATTTTACTATATTTTTGTTTCATTTTATATTATAATAAAAAATGAGCGTTAAAATACACTTAGAGGGGAGTTTTCAAAATGATTGCAATTATAGCTGATGACTTAACGGGTGCAAATGATACTGGTGTGCAGTATAAAAAAAATGGATACTCAACAACAGTAAAAATTATGAACGATAATGACATCACTTCTAAAATGTTTAAAACTTCAGACGTTGTGGTTATTAATACAGATTCAAGACCATTAAGCAGTAAGGATGCCTATAACACTGTTTATTCTCTTGCAAAAAATCTTGATACCCTAGACGATATTGAATACATATATAAAAAAGTGGACTCGCTTATGAGAGGAAATCCAGCACCAGAGCTTGAGGCAATTATAGATGCAACAGAAGCAAAAGTTGCCATTGTAGCATCGGCATTTCCAGATAACGGAAGAATTGTTACAGACGGTACGCTTATGATGCCAGATAACAAGCACGTGGACATTACAAATATTTTCAACACCGAAACAAAGAAAAAAGCCGTTAATGTTCGCATAATAAACATACGTGAGGGTGCCGAAAGCCTTAAAGCTTATATGGAGCGTCAGATGGAAAATGGTACAAGCATTTTTGTGTTTGATACCATAAGTAACGAAGATTTAGCTATAATAAGTGATGCTTCAATGCTTATAGAAGGCAAAAAAGTATTCTGTGGCAGTGCAGGGCTTGCAAAGCAATTAGGTAGAAAAAAGAAAGCGGAAATTAAGTACGACGATACAGTGTTTATTGTTGTAGGCTCAAGAAGTGCAACAACAGCACATCAAGTAAGGTTGGCAAAGGAAACCTTTAAATTGCCTATAGTGCTTGTAAATTCCAACGATATTATTGAAGATAGATATGAAAAAGCGGTTACTGATGCCGTTGAAAGATCTTTGGAATTTTATAATAACGGACAAAAGCTTGTTATTGTAGCCATCGATAGTCTTTTTCAGGAATATACTCTTGTACTGCGTGAAAGTGGAACAGATACAGAAAAGTCCCTTAAAATTGCACAAAGCCTTGGCGATATTGTAAAGAGATTATATAACGATATTAAGCCTGTTACCTTTATTGCAACAGGTGGAGATACAGCTTTTCAGATTTGTGATTTTCTTGGCTCTGATGGTATGGAGCTTACAGATGAAATTGTTCCAGGTGTGCCAATTGGGATTCTTCGGGAAGGAATTGCAGATGGAAGCAGTATGGTAACAAAATCTGGTGGTTTTGGCGAAGAAGATACAATTGTTAAAGTTATAAACTATTTAAGAGTAAACAAAAAATAAAATATACGGAGGATTAAAAGAATGAGTAAGAAACCAATTTTAGGCATAACAATGGGCGACCCAGCAGGCTGTGGCCCAGAAATAACAGTGAAGGCATTGCTTGACCCACAAATTTATGTGGAATGTAACCCAGTTGTAATTGGCGATGTTAAAATGTTTGAGGATTCTATTCGTATTCTTAAAGCTGAAGATAAAATTAAAATTAACAAAATAAGCGATGTTAAAGACGCTAAGTTTCAATATGGAATAATAGATGTGTATCATCTTGAGCTTGTGGATATGGATAAGTTTCAGTATGGAAAAGTATCCGCAATGTGTGGCGATGCCGCATTCCAGTGCGTTAAAAAGGTAATTGAGCTTGCACTTGCAGGGGAAGTTGACGCAACCATTACAAATGCACTTAATAAGGAAGCAATTAATCTTGCTGGTCATCACTATTCAGGGCATACTGAAATTTATGCAGAAATGACAGGCACAGATAAATATACAATGATGCTTGCCCACGAGGATTTAAGAGTTGTTCACGTTTCTACCCATGTTTCTTTAAGGGAAGCTTGCGACAGAGTAAAAAAACAGCGTGTATACGATGTAATTAAAATAGCCAACGATGCTTGTAAAAGCCTTGGCATAGAAAATCCTAAGATTGGTGTAGCAGGTCTTAACCCACATTGTGGTGAAGGTGGTCTTTTTGGAACAGAAGAAGTTGAAGAAATTACACCTGCAATTGAAATGGCAAAGGCTGAAGGTATTAATGTAGACGGCCCAGTTCCTCCAGATTCAATTTACTCTAAAGCTAGAGGTGGCTGGTATGATATAGTAGTAGCTATGTACCACGACCAGGGACATATTCCACTTAAAGTTGTTGGTTTTGTGTACGACAGAGAAGCTAAAAAATGGGGTGCAGTAAGCGGTGTTAACATAACCCTTGGTCTTCCTATTATAAGAAGCTCTGTAGACCACGGTACAGCTTTTGGCCACGCAGGTCAGGGCGTACAAAACGAAATAAGCCTTGTAAATGCTATACAATATGGCATTCAGCTTGCAAAGAACAAAGCAAAATAAGTATAAATAATATCTTGAATTAGTATATATTTTCTTAATAAAAAAATCGGTATTTTAAGCCTTAAACTTGAAATACCGATTTTTTGACTAAATTAGTTTTACCTAAATAAAATTTCTCCTGTTTCATGGTTCATACTTTCAACAATAGCAAGGCTTTCAAGGTGTATGCCTTTGCCACGAATAATTTCACCGCCGTTTTGGAAGCCTTTTTCTATGGCAATGCCAATACCTTCAACAGTTGCACCTGCACTGTTCACAATGCTTATAAGGCCTTCAAGGGCACAGCCATTTGCTAAAAAGTCGTCTATAATAAGCACATGGTCTTGGGGTTGCAAGTATTTTTTAGATACAATTACGTTTGAGGTACGTTTGTGGGTAAAGCTTTCAACGGGTACACTGTATACGGCACCATCAAGGTTTATGCTTTCGGTTTTTTTTGCAAAAACAACAGGTACATCAAAATGCTGTGCAACAATGCAGGCAATACAAATGCCAGATGCTTCAATAGTAACTATTTTGTTAATGTTGTGGTCTTTAAAAAGCTTTTTAAATTCCTTGCCCATGGCATTAAATAAATTTATATCCATCTGGTGGTTAAGAAAGCTGTCTACCTTCAGTACATTACCTTCCTTCACAACACCGTCTTTAAGAATTCTATCCTCCAGCAACTTCAAAAAAAACACACCTCTCATCATATTTCTAAATATTATACCAAAATAGCTAAGGGTTTTCCACTAAAAAATAATGCATTTTCAAGTTTTTACGAAAATTTCAAACTTTAGTGGTTGAATTAAGACCTTTTGTAGAGGGGTTAATTTTAGCAACAAAATTAAAAAAACTGTATAATTACTAATAATTTAATATGTTTGTCATTTACAAAATAAGGTAATGTTGATATAATGTGAGGGATGAAGTTTATACTATATTGTGGAGGTAAAATTATGAAAAAATTATTAGGTAGTGTAATTGTTGCAACAATGGCTTTAAGCATGTTAACAGGCACAGCAATGGCTGGAGCAGTAAAAATTGCAGTTGATAAAAAAGCAGTAGCATTTACAGATGCTCAGCCTTTTGTTGACACAAACAGCAGAACGCTTGTACCATTAAGAGCAATTGGTGAAGCTATGGATGTTACTGTAGATTGGAACGAAGAAACAAAGACAGCTACATTCACAAGTCTTTATGCAGAGTCTGAAGAAGGTTTAAGCGAAGACAAAGCTTCTTACCTTGGTAAAGTTACTGTAGATTTTGTTGTTGGTTCTGAAAAAGCAAAAGTTACATACAGCTACTTCAAAGTAGGAACAACAAGTGATAGCGAAGCAGTACAGGCTGTTGAAGATGAAGTTACTATGGATACAGCAGCTGTTGTTAAAGACGGTAGAACATATGCACCAGTAAAATATCTTGCAGAAGCTTTTGGCTATGTAGTAACATGGGATGCTGAAACAAGCACAGTTAAAATTGATGCTGAAGTAGAAGAAACAGCAAAAGACGAAGCAAAGACAGATGAAACAAAGACAGACGAAACAAAGACAGATGAAGCAAAGACAGACGAAGCAAAGACAGACGAAACAAAGACAGATGAAGCAAAGACAGATGAAACAAAGACAGATGAAGCAAAGACAGACGAAACAAAGACAGATGAAGCAAAGACAGACGAAACAAAGACAGACGAAACAAAGAAGGAAGAAGCTAAACCAGCTTACGAAAATGTTCCAGACAATCAGGGTGCACCTGAATATAAAGACTTTGTTGACAAACTTAAATAAATAAATTCAAAAAAGAGGATTAATAATCCTCTTTTTTTTTGGGAATTTTTTATTAACCAACATATGCCATAATACTTGCGTCTTAAATTAAGATATTGTATACTTAGGTATAAACATTGGTGTATATTTAAGTATATAAGGGGTGAAATGCTATGTACAATATTAAAAACATGGATGAGAAAATAAAATCTTTTTGTACCAGTGAAATGATTTTTGATTTGTATAGGCTTGTTGACCCATATACTTATGAGGTTTTTGACTATTCCCAAGGGAAGAAAGAGCTTTTAAAAGATACTAGGGTTTGTTACGAAATATTTAATAGAGTATGCCCTTGTGAAAACTGCATTTCAAGGCGTTCTTGTAATGAAAACAAGCAATATATTAAGGTAGAACAATTTAATGGTGATGCACTTTTAATACTATCATTGCCTATTATGCTGGAAAATAGAAAGTTGTCACTAGAGCTTATTAAAAATGTTACAGACAGCATGGTTGTTGCAAGTGAGTATCACAAAGATAATGTACAAATAACCCAGTTTATTAAAGAATTCAACGATATTGCCGTTAAAGATTCTTTTACTGGTCTTTACAATAAGGGGTACATACACAATAAACTAGAGTCACTTATAAATTTACATAGAAATTCACAGTGTTTTGTTACAGGTGTTAGTATAGATGTTGATAATTTCAAAAAGGTAAATGACAACTATGGACACGGAGTTGGAGATATTGTACTTCAGCATATCGCCGCCGTTATAAAGGAAGCTGTTAACAGAAATAATGGCTGGGCAGGGTGATTGGGCGGAGATGAATTTGCAATGTTCTTTGAAAACAAGTCCGTTGAAGAGGTTGAACAGATTTGCAAAAGAATGAGTGAAAAGATTGAAAAATTCACCTATAAATCCCAAAAGGAATTATTTAATGTAACAATTACCTTTGGTATAGAAAGTTTGCAAGAGAGTGACAGTTGTAGGAACTTTTTGGATATAATAGACCAGGCAATGTATGCATATAAAAAGAAATTAATTAAAAAGCCGTAACCTGCTTTACACTATATGCGAAGAGGCTGCGGCTTTTTATTAAATAAATGACATAGAATTAAGTACAAATATAAATATAAACATAGTGAATATAGATATAACTGTTGTTATGGCAACAAGCTGACCAGCAAGTTCAAAATCTCCGCCCATACTTTGAGCCATAGCATAGGATGCCGCCGCACATGGAGAGCCAAAGAGAACCAGTATTGTAAAAAGTTCTATGCCTGTAAAACCAAGTAAAATACCTAAAACAACCGTTGCAGTAGGAACAGCAATTAATTTTAAAAATACACTTGGCACAATAAATTTAACATTTTTAGAGATTGAGGAGAATTTCAGGGTTCCACCCAAAACCAGAAGTGCAAGAGGAGTTGTGATTGATGCCAAATCCTTTATGGATTTCTGTAAAAAATCAGGTGTGGTTATTGGCAAAACATTGTAAACTATTCCAGCAACAACACCAATTATAAGTGGATTTTTACAAATTGCAGTAATAATGTTTTTAATCTTAACCTCGCCGCCACGGAAAGTTTCTAATACAATAACAGCAAGTATGTTAAGGGTTGGGGCAACTACCGCTGTAACAACAGATACAACGCCAAGGTTTTCGCTGCCATAAACGGAAGAGGCAAGAGCCGTTCCGAAAAGAACAAAATTACTTCTGAATATGGACTGAATAAATACACCACGAACAGGATTTTCCTTAATAAATTTAGGCACAATTAACATAGAAACAATGGAAAGAAAAATAAGCACCAGCAATGAAAAAATAAAAAGTTTTACGTTTATAGATTTTCCTATATTGGTTTGATAAATGTTGTTAAACATAAGTATAGGGAAAAACGCCTTAAATATAACTACGTTTAGCCGTCGTAAAAATTCTTCATCTGCAATATTTACAGATTTAATTATGTAGCCGAAGCTCATATATAAAAACATGGGCATAACAGCATTTAATGCAGTTAAAAAACTATTCATAGTAAAAAATCAACTCCTTGCGTTTAAGTATAGCACAAAAATATACATTTAAAAAGATTATAACTTATTTCTTTTATATTTCAATGTGAAAAATAAATAACAGTAGAATAATTACTCGTTTTTTACGAACATTTGTATTATTTTTATAATGGTGTAAGTGTTTTTTTATATGCAAGTGTGATATACTTAAAAGACATTGTGCCTTTAAGTTAGCGTTTACTAGACAAATACGAAAGGTCGGGGAACCTGTTGAAGCAAAAAATAAGCTTTATTATTTTAAGTATTGTGATGGTGCTTTCGGCTTTTTATTGCAATGCTTTTGCAGATGACAACAGAATAAAAGTGGGCTACTATATTGCTAGCCAATATCAAGAAGTTGATGAAAATAATGAATATAGTGGCTACGCCTACGAGTATTATCAGGAAATTGCTCAATATACAGGGTGGAATTATAAATTTGTAGTTGCACCTTTTTCTGAGTGTGTTGAAATGCTTGAAAAAGGTGAAATTGACCTTATGAGCGGTGTGGATATGACATCAGAAAGAGCAAAATATGTAGATTTTTCAGATTTCACCTTTGGTTCATCGAAGGTGGGAATTTATGCTTTGGAAGATAATGAAAAACTTGTTTTCGAAGATTTTAACTCTTTCAATAATATAAATATAGGGGTTCTTCAAGGCGATAAGCAAATAAATAGCCTTTATAAGTATAGGGAAAAGCATAATTTTACTATTAATGTTAAAAATTTTTGCTCTCAAGAAGAGATGGAGAAGGCACTTTTAAATAAAGATGTTGATGCAATATTTTTAAGCAATGAAGCTGAACTTAAAAATGTAAAGCTTGTTGGAATAATAGATTCAGTGCCACTTTATTTTGCCTCAAACAAAGCAAAACCTGAAATTATGAAAAGGCTAAATGAGGCAATTAGAGAAATAAGAAATTACAATCCGTTTTTTGAAAATGATATGTATAAAAAGTATGGATATAGCCAAGATATAGCAGCACCTACCTTCACACGTGAAGAGCTAGAGTATATTAGAAGCAACCCTAAAATAACGGTTGTATATGACCCTATGTATGCACCCATTGAATATTATAATCAAAAAACAGGAGAATATTGTGGAATATCCCAAGGAATACTTCAACAGGTTGAAAAATATTCTGGCCTTACATTTGAATATATTAAGCCAAAAAATTTCTCGGATGCAGTAAGCACAATTTCAAAGGGAAAAGCGGACATAGTTGCATCTATATCACGGGATTATAACTGGGCAAATAAAAATAATGTAAACCTTTCAAGTGCTTATTTGGAAGCTCCTGTGGTTATTTTAGCAAGGAATGGTATAAATAGGGACAACATAAAAACCATTGCATTGCCAAAGGGATACTACACAACTTACTGTGTGGAAAAAAAGAAAGATTTAGGAAAATTTATTTATTATTCAACCGTTGAGGAGTGTTTGCAGGCGGTTGAGGAAGGCAAGGCAGATGCTACATATGTAAACATATATGTAGCCAGTTATTTCTTGTCTACCTCAAAAATTAAATCAATTTATTCCGCAGGAGTAAGTGATATTTCCGAAAATCTATCTTTGGGTATTTCTAAAAGTTCAAATGAACATCTTTTATCCATAATAAATAAGGCGTTGTTGTGCATACAAACCGACGAAAAGAAACACATAGTTCTGGATAATACAATTTACAGTAATAATATTACTTTTGAAAAATTTATGAAAATACATAAAACACAAGCCATTGGTGCAACCACCATGGGGGTGATTTTTGCAATAATTATAATTATAGGCATACTTATTTCCAACAGAAGAAAAAACTGCAAAATAAAAGATGCACTAACCCAAACTAACCTTTGCAATGAAAGGTTTAAAATGGCATTGCTTCAGGTAAAAAGCCAGATTTTTGAGTATGATATTAAAACAAAAAGATTATTTGTAATAGACAAAGACAGCGGAGAAGGTATAGAAATAACAGATAATCTTGAGGAATTACCATATCAGGTTCTGCGTTACGGCATAATTGACGAGGAGTTTATACAAACCTACAAGCTGATGTTTGAGCATATATCGCCAAATCAAAAAGCCTCTACAGAAATTCTTAGACTTGGCATTGAAAATGGAGATGACAAGTGGAGAAGGCTTACATTTGCAACTGTATTTGATGAAAATGTGCCTTTGCGTATTATAGGCGTTGCCGAAAATATAACACAGGAAAAACGTATAGAAAATAGATTTTATATGGAACAGCAATATCGTACGGCAATGCTTAGTGAGGCACTGGGCGTCCTTTCTATAAATGTTACAAAAAACAAAGTTATTTCTTTTGTAGTTGGGGAAAGAGAGATAATTTCTAAGGCAGATAACGTAAGCTTTAACATTGGAATATTTGCCGATAACGGAATAGATATTGATCCAGAGGATTTGGAAAAGACCAAAGAAATTTATAAGGTAAAAAATCTTACAGAAGCTTTTGAAAACGGAAGAAGGGAACTTTCAATGTCACTTAGGTGCAAAACCCATAGTGACGAATATAGTTGGATAAATTCCACTGCAAACCTACTGGCTGACCCAGACACAGGTGATATACTTTGTTTCATTTATGCAAAGGATATTAATGAACAGAAAAAAATAGAATTCCAGCTAAAACATAAGGCGGAGAGGGATTCCCTTACAGGGCTTTATAACAGGGTAATGGCAGAAAGTTTTATTACACAGTCACTTAAAGAATGTGAAGGTTCAAGAAGTGCTTTTCTTATGCTGGATTTAGATGATTTTAAAAATATAAATGATAAGCACGGCCATTATGCAGGAGATTTTGTTCTGTGCAGCATTGCAGATGTGTTAAAAGCAAGCTTCAGAAGTGATGATATAGTTGCACGAATGGGCGGAGATGAGTTTTGCGTATTTATTGAAAGGATACCAAGTGAAAAGTTTTTAATAAAAAAAGCGGAGGAAATAGCAGAGGAATTTGAGCATATTGCTTACAAGGGCATTAAAGAAAACACAATATCCATGAGTATTGGAATTGCAATATGCCCTGAACACGGAAATACCTTTTTGGAGCTTTACAAAAAGGCAGATGTGGCTCTTTACCAAGCAAAGTCTTTGGGCAAAAACAGAGCATCAATTTACAGCGATGAAAAATAAATATATGGCTGCCTGTGTATTTTCATAGGCAGCCTTTTTTTATAAATGAAATAAATTGTCTTTATTTTAATAGCTTTTCAAACCATTTGCAGTTATAATCGTAATTATAGATAACGTTTTGTTTATACACGAAGGAAGGAACTTTTATATGAATGATGATGGGTTTAAAAAATATCTGCATTTAAGTTTGGCAGGCTTTGGCTCAATTGCTTTAAGTATTGTATTTTTCTTTTGCATTTATAGGTCTGAAAGCTTTTTAATTTCAATAAATAATTTTTTTAGTATTCTTATGCCTTTTTTATATGGCGGAGTAATAGCGTACTTGTTAACACCAATTTGCGTTAAATTGGAAAAGTTGTTTGATAAAATTCTTGTGAAAAATGCTAAGAAACCATTAAAGGCAAAAGCATTTGCCAGACAAATTTCAGTTGGTTTAAGCCTTATAATTGGGGTTTTGGTTTTGGTTGGAATATTTTATTTGGTTCTGCCACAAGTTATAACAAGTGTAACTAACATTGTGCAGTCTACGCCAGACAATATGCAAAAATTTTACACATGGTCTGAAAACTATATGAATAAAAATCCTCAAATTACAGAATATTTTAATCAGATTTCTGCTGATTGGTTAGAAGATTTTAATTCGTGGATAAAAACTGACCTAATGGTAAATGTACAAATGATAGTAACGGAATTTTCCAATAGGGTAATGGGTGCCATAGGCATAGTGAAAAATATTGTTATAGGGTGCGTGGTATCTATTTATTTTTTGGAAGGAAGAGACCATTTTTTGGCACAATCAAGAAAGCTGACTTACTGCTTTTTCAGTGAACCCATGGCAAATGCTGTGTTAGGTGAGGTTCGCTTTGCAAACAAAATTTTTGGCGGATTTATTCGTGGTAAATTGTTGGATTCCCTTATAATTGGTATTATTTGTTTTGTGGTTTTAAGTATTATGAACATGCCATACACAATGCTTATTAGTGTTATTATTGGTTTAACAAATATAATTCCTTTTGTTGGGCCTTTTATTGGTGCAGTGCCTTGCGTACTGCTTATACTTACTGTAAACCCAATACAAAGCTTATATTTTATTATCTTTATAATTATTTTACAGCAGTTTGACGGTAATATTTTAGGCCCTAAAATACTTGGTCAAAGCACTGGAGTATCTGGTTTTTGGGTGCTGTTTTCAATTTTATTTTTTGGTGGATTATTCGGTTTTGTTGGCATGATAATTGGTGTGCCTGTGTTTGCAGTTATATATAACCTTATATCACAATTTGTAAACAAGAAACTTAAAGAAAAAAATCTATCCAGTAAAACAGAGGATTATGAAAATTTGGACAAGGTTGAAGATGGAAAAATTAAAAGTATTTAATGGTAAGTTGTGAAAAGACAAAACCGTGAGGGTTTTGTCCTCAAACACCCACAAGGGTTACAGAGCGTAGACAAAGTCTACACTCTGTAAATCAAGTGGCAAGCCGACTTGGTTTATCCACTGGTATGAAAAAAGTCAGCATTTTCAAATCAGGCTTAAAAGCCTTGAAAATACTGACTTTCTTTGCGTTACAGCGGAAATGAATTCCGACTTTACGATTTAAAATGGGAACTCTTCGTTCCCAAACCTTCAGCGATTTATTTCAATTTGTATGTTTGTTTTAAATCTAAAACCGCATGAATATGCGGTTTATGTAAAAGTTTTTGGTCTTGCTTTTTTCAAAAAGCAAGTGGGTTTGGGCAACGCCCAAGGATTAACAATGTCCTAAATCTTTAAGTCCACGCTGTATATGGTATCTCATTGCAATTTCTGCCCCGTCACCATCACGAAGGCTTATAAAATCGGCAATGGCTGTGTGGTAGGTAAGCACGTTTTCCTGTGACCTATTGCTAGTTCCAATTTTTGTAGAGGTTGTTATGGCATCGCTAACTGCCGCCTCTAGTGAAGGCATTGTAAGCTTAATTACATCGTTATGGGTAGCGGTTGCAATTGCTGCATGAAACAGCTGGTCCTCTTCAACTATACTTCTTCCCTCTTTAATAAGTTGAGCAATGCGTACAGCAGAATCGCTTATTGCCTTAATTTCTTCATCGGTGCCGTTGTTAGCCGCAAGACGTGCATTAGGTGGCTCTAGTATAAGCCTAAATTCAAACCAATGCCTAACAAGCTTTTTTTTGTCCTCTAAATAGGCAATTCCAAATGGGTCGTTGGGGTTGTCTGTTGTTGCAGACACAAATGTACCGCTTCCACGTTTTATTGTAAGAATACCATTTGCCGCCAATATTTTAATTGCTTCACGCAGTGAGGTTCTGCTTACACCAAGCTGTGCACTAAGGTCATACTCATTTGGAAGTCTGTCGTTGGGCATATACTTTTTTTCTAAAAATATCATATCTTTTATTCTTCCTGCAATCACTTGAGATACAGGTATAAATTCGTTGCACATATTTTCCACCTCGTTTAGTAATTATAAATAACATAACACATTTCACCTGTGCATGGCAATGGCTGGATGTTTTGTAGATGTGTATTGAAAACAACGTTGTATGACCAATTTTATCAAAACTATAAAAAAATGTCTATAGAATATTGACTTTAACTAAGATTAAGTATAATATTATGTTATTAATTATTAAGTTGTTGGACAAATGATTGCGAAAAGCAAATTTATTATACTAAAGTTTTTAAAAAGGAGAGTGTTATAAATGAGAAGTGACAATATGAAAACAGGTGTAACCAAAATTCCTCACAGGTCATTGTTTAAAGCATTAGGTCTTACAGATGAAGAAATAAGACGACCAATGATTGGTATTGTAAGTGCAAAAAACGAAATTATTCCAGGGCATATGTATTTAGACAGGATTGCAGATGCAGTTAAGGACGGAGTAAGAATTGCTGGTGGTACACCTTTTGTTTTCCCTGCAATAGGCGTTTGTGACGGTATTGCTATGGGTCATGACGGTATGCACTATTCCCTTATCAGCCGTGAACACATTGCAGATTCCGTTGAAATTATGGCGATGGCACACCCTTTTGATGCCCTTGTGTTTATTCCAAATTGCGATAAAATTGTACCTGGTATGCTTATGGCGGCACTTCGTTTGAACATTCCTTCAATTTTTGTAAGCGGTGGCCCAATGATGCCAGGCAGACTGAAAGATGGCACGAAAACAACACTTTCTAATGCTTTTGAATTTGTTGGTAAGGCAGGCAGAGATGAGTGTACAGAAGACGATATTATGGATGTTGAGGATAATTCATGTCCCGGATGTGGTTCATGTGCGGGCATGTTTACAGCAAATTCCATGAACTGTATGACAGAGGTTATAGGTCTTGGATTGCCTGGAAACGGCACAATTCCAGCGGTTCACGCAGGTCGTATTCGCCTTGCAAAACAAGCTGGAATGAAGATTATGGAACTGTTGGAAAAAAATATTTGCCCAAGGGATATAGTAACAGAAAAATCCCTTAAAAATGCACTTCACGCAGATATGGCGTTAGGCTGTTCCACAAACACAGTGCTCCACCTTCCTGCAATTGCCCATGCGGCAGGTCTTAAAATTGATTTTGAAGAAATTAATAAAATTAGCAAGGAAACACCGCATCTTGTTAAGCTTAGTCCAGCGGGAATAGATTGTCTTGTAGACCTTAACGATGCAGGTGGAATAAGTGCAGTTATTAAAGAGCTTGGAAAGCATGGACTTTTTGATACAAGTCTTATTACTTGTACAGGAAAAACTGTTGCCGAAAATATTCAAAAGGCACAAATACTTAACGATGATGTTATTAGAACAAAGGAAACTGCATATTCACCAGATGGCGGTTTAGCGATACTTTGGGGCAACATTGCAAAGGATGGTTCCGTAGTTAAAAAGGGTGCAGTTCTGCCAGAAATGATGGTACACCAAGGCCCTGCAAAGGTTTACAACAGCGAGGAAGAAAGCATTGAGGCAATTCTTGCTGGCAAGGTGGTTTCAGGAGATGTTGTGGTTATACGCTACGAAGGCCCTAAAGGCGGACCTGGTATGAGAGAAATGCTTTCACCTACAAGTGCAATTGCAGGCATGGGTCTGGATTCATCGGTAGCACTTATTACAGACGGGCGTTTTTCTGGAGCATCACGTGGTGCATCTATTGGTCATATTTCACCAGAGGCGGCGGCAGGCGGAATGATTGGTATTATTGAGGACGGCGACATTATATCTATTGATATACCAAACAATAAGTTGGAGCTTTTGGTAGACGAGGCTGAAATTGCAAAGCGTATGGCGGAGTTTAAGCCTATAATGCGTGAAGTTTCTGGCGGATACTTGAAACGCTACAGAGACATGGTAACAAGTGCAAACACAGGTGCAGTATTTAGAGACTAAAAAAAGGGTGTAGACTTTGTCTACACCCTTTAAATCAAGTCGCAAGGCGACTTGATTTAGATATTGGAATGTAAAAAGCAGTAATTTTCAAAGCATACCTAAAGGTATTGAAAACTACTGCTTTTTTTGCGTTTCGCCGGAAATGAATTCCGCCTGCACGATTCCATTTGGAAACTCTTTGTTCCCAAGCCCTCAGCGGTTTAATAAAAGTTTTGGTCTTGCTTTTTTCAAAAAGCAAGTGGGTTTGGGCAACGCCCAAGGTTTGTTATATCTTAGTGAGTTTTGTTGTACTCTTCAAGGTCAAGCATTGCCTTACGCATCATTTCTTTTGTAATCTTGTATGGGCCAACTTCTATATCGTACTTTGTTACGGCACTGTCAAGAACTGGCTCAATTTCATCAATTGAAACTTCCATGTCAGCAAGCTTTGTTGGTAAACCAATAGATTTCATGAACTTATAAATTTCTTCAAGTTTTTCCATCTGTTTGTCCATCATAAGCATACATAATACACCATAGCTTACAACTTCGCCATGAAGATGTCTTTCCTCAATCTGAGGAAGAACGGTCATTCCGTAGAAGATAGCGTGACCCATACCACTGTTAAGGTTAATATCTATAAGGTAGGAAACAAGACCGCTTGTTAAAACAACAGCTAATACAGCCTGTTCTAACTCGAAGCTAGCTTTGCCTGCTTTAGCGTCTTCCATAGCCTTTGTACCATATTTAAGAAGAGGGTCACCTGTCATAGAACTCATAATAACAGGAAGGGCATCTCTATGTGATAATTCCTTTCCTCTTGCAGAGAAAGGAACTTCTGTGTATTTTGCTAATGTATCGCCAATACCTGCCCAAAGGTATACTTCAGGAGCTTTTGCAATAATATCAAGGTTAATAAAGTTGTGGATTGCTGGTCTTGGGCCAACAAATACGTCTTTCTGAACCCCTGTTGGGTAGTACATAACTGCGATAGCTGTAGTTGCAGCACATGTAGCCGCAATTGTAGGGAATGTGAAGAAAGGTTTTTTAGACTGCATTGCAACATATTTACAGCAGTCGATAGCTTTACCGCCACCACATGCAAAAATCATATCTGCACTTTTTACTGTATCAAGTGCTAACAATCTGTCACCGTTTTCATATGAAGCAACGCCGCCGAACCATTCGTAAGCAACAATTTCAATGTTTGTGCCTTTAACAGCCTCTGTAAGTACTGGTTTTATAGCTGCTAATGCTCTTTCGCCACCAATAACAACAGCTTTTTTGCCGTATCTTGAGCAGAGTTCACCAAGCTTTGCATATGTTTCTAAACCTGAGCCAACTGTATAACCTGGAAATAATACATTTGTTACGTCCATAATTTTCAACTCTCCTTTTTTAATTTAGAATAAAATTAGTTTTCTTACGGATTGCGTTGGAGCATCTGCCTTAAAAATGTTACTGGGTGATAAAGCAGATTCTTTGAATACATTACGGTAAAATATAGTAATATATCACTCTTGAAATATTATACAGCTAGTAGCATTTATTTTCAATCCGAATTTTGTTAAAAATTTAATAAGTTTTCAAAATTATTTATACTATAGTTTACTTTGTGCTATAATTAAAACAAAGAAATACTAAGTTTAAACATATTTGTACAGTAGGAGGACTGGCAATGGCAAAGGAATTGCACCAAATTTGTTTTATTACACGTTTTCCAGAGTATGCCCAAAAGATTAAAGAAAAAATATCAAACATGAAAGAGGTTTGTCCAGTTTTTGCAGTAGGTAAGGAGTTCAGTTGCAGGGACCTGGCACAAAAAGGGTTTAAACTATTTATACTTGCAGATGATGATGCCATAGCACTTTACGGCGAGGACAAGGGCGACTTTCTTCGATTGGGATTTACCACAATGGACTGTATTTGTGCTGTAAGCAGAGAAGAGGTTGCAGGCAAAAAGGTATATGTGGCGGCAGAAAATACTGGCGAAATTCATTTTGATGTGCTAAAAAACTATTTTCAAACACAGGTTTTTCCTTTTGACCCATGTGAAAGCCGTGAAAACGAGCAGTTTATAAATGCAAATAAGGAAGATGTGCTTTACTTGGTTGCTCCTGAGGCATTTGAAGGAGCAAAGAAGGCTGGTGTTAATTACAGAATATTATGCCATAGCCAAGAAACGCTTCTTCAAAGTATAAAAGCGGCAAAGGAAATATTGAAAGTTAAAAATGCAGAAATAGAAAAGAACAAGGAAATCTTGCTTCGTATGGAGCAGTATAAGGTTGTGTTTAACTTTACTAATGATGCAATTCTTGCCACAAACGAAAATGGAATTATTATTGCCGCTAACGACATGGTATATAAATTTTTAAAGTGGAACCCAAAAGATAGACTTGAGGGCAAACGCATAGACAAAGTTGTTAAGGGAACAAAAATGATTAAAGCAATGGAAAAGGAGGGCGGCGACGTTGGTGATGTTTTTGAACTGCCATATTGCACAGTGCTTACGCACCGTATTCCAATAGAAATTGATGGCAAGAGAAAGGGTGTTGTTTCAACCTTCCAGGATTTATCTGCATTGCAGGAGCATGAAAAGAATGCCCGTGTGAATTTTTACAAGAATAAAAAGGGATTTTTTGCAAAATACAGTTTTGATGACATAAAGGGAAGCAGTAACAAAATAAAGGAAGTAAAAAATATTGCAAAAAGCTACGCAACATCCAATTCTACAGTGCTTATTTTAGGTGAAACCGGTACAGGAAAAGAGTTGTTTGCACAAAGTATACATAAATCAAGCCTTAGGGCAGACGGCCCCTTTGTTGCGGTTAACTGTGCGGCAATACCTAAAAATTTGCTGGAGGCAGAGTTTTTTGGCTACGAGGAAGGTTCTTTTACTGGTGCAAGCAAGGGCGGCAAGATGGGTGTGTTTGAAATGGCACACAAGGGAACCATTTTTTTGGATGAAATAGGTGAGATGCCATTAAGTATGCAGGCACAGCTTTTGCGTGTTATACAGGAAAAAGAAATTCGCCGTATTGGAAGTGACAAGGTAGTTCCCGTAGAGGTTCGTGTAATTTCTGCCACCAACAGAGATTTACAAGGTGACGTTAAAAAAGGAAGGTTTCGAGAGGACTTGTTCTACAGGCTTAATGTTCTGGAATTAAAAATACCGCCACTTCGTGAACGGAAAGAAGATATAAAAGAAATTTCTGTTGAGTATCTTAGAAGCTTTAATATACGAAGCTACAGAGCAAATGAGGCACTTTGGAATGAAATTATTGAAGAACTGGAAAAATATGATTTAAGGGGTAACATAAGGGAACTTCAAAACATGTTGGAGCGTCTTAGCGTTATGTTAGAAAATAAACACATTAATACAAATGCACTGTTTGCTGAAATAAGCAAGGGAATGAATGATGGAGAAAATTTAGACTACAATAAGAACGCTATACCACATACACTTTATAACGATGACGGTAATAACTTTGGAAAAGATGAAGTGGATAGGTGGGAGAAAAAGAAAATATTGCAGGCACTTAAAAACAATGGGTTTTCACGAACAAAGACGGCGGCAGAATTGGGCATATGGAATGACGAAAGCTGATTATGCAGAATTTAAATTTAACTCTGCATTGGTGGAAGACGATGACTTCGATTTG
>JAQVIB010000010.1 GCA_028695945.1 Lachnospiraceae bacterium | reverse complement strand
GGAAAAAAGGTTTACATTAAACCAGACGCAACAGGACAAATATAAAACCTTAATAGATGAAGAACTAAAAAGTTTCTACTGGTATTATGATCAGCAAAGTATGTCCTATTTTCAAAGTACAGTACCTGTAGTTGAAGACAGTACAAAAGCGATATTTGAAGCAAGCAAAGAGAACGGTTACGATTTGGGAAAATATAGTGGTCGTGGTGCAGTAGTTTACACGGTAGATTTGACGCATTTTAATAATAAAAAAGCTGGAACAGCATACTTTTATTTTGTTAAAAATTCAATTGTGGGTATGTATTATGTGGGTGTTGAGAGTACAGAAAGTGCCTATGCATTTAAAACCCGCAATGTTTTTGCAGCTGGTACACAATTTTCTAAGTACGAAACAGATAAACCATCAATGGAATATAAAATTATTAATTCAGCAAATATTCCAGATGGATTTATGTCGGAAACAATAGATAGTACAGGGACTAAGCAATATTTAAACATAGTGGATGGAGATTTATTGGTTTACAGATTTAAAAATAATAAATTTTCCCTTGTTAAGGATGTTGGCTACTGGGGTGGAAAGGGAATAAAAGCAATGTCTGCAACATTTTATGACGGAAACAAAATTGCAGTGCTTTTAGGTTTCCCAACCGGTAGTGGTGAGGAGTGTGACGATGGACGTCTTATGTCCGAAAAGCTGGTTTTTCTTAATGAATACTACAGTTTGACTGGTGAAGAAATGGTACTTACCAATAGTTCATACTCTTGTGTAGCATGGGACGAAGGAAAGTTATTGCTGATAAATGACAAAAGTATGGAAGCGTTTGCATATGAGGATGGTGCATGGAAGAGTGAAACTAGCTACTATATAAATGTTCAAGCTACAGCTTTTTTATGCGACGATTTAGATGGTGACGGAGTTAAAGAGTATTTGCTTACGGATGGAAGAGATTTGTATATGTATCGCAAAAACGGCATTAGCCTTAATTGCATTTGGCGTACAAACATATCGGTTGAAAGCTTTTATGGCTACATTTATGCAGGAGATACAAATAATGATGGAGCAAAGGAAATTTATATTTGCGATAACACAGGTACAGCCATAAGGTATACCATATCTCTAAATGGTCTTGTTGCAAAAAATGATGACATTAGTTACAGTGATAGATTTTATGTAAGTGATTTTAATAACGATGGTTTTGCAGATTATATTAAAAGTCAGGGCGAAGAAAAATATACAAAAAAAGTGTATATTGTAGAGCAATAGTGAGGTAAAAATGGAACACGAGAAATATATGATGGAAGCAATTAAAGAAGCAAAGAAAGCCTTTGCCATAGACGAAGTTCCAATTGGTGCTGTTATTGTGCATGAAGGGGAAATTATTGGACGCGGGTATAACAGACGTAATACAGACCATAATCCGCTTTGTCATGCTGAAATAATAGCCATAAATCAAGCGGCAAAGTTTATGGGCGATTGGCGTATTGAGAACTGCACAATGTATGTAACGGTTGAGCCTTGCCCAATGTGTGCAGGTGCAATTGTTCAAGCAAGAATACCTATGGTTGTTTTTGGTGCGGCAAACAAAAAAGCAGGGTGTGCAGGCTCAGTTTTAAATGTGTTGCAAGAGCCACGCCTAAACCACAGGGCAGAAGTTATAGAAGGTGTTCTTTTTGATGAATGCAGTGGACTAATGAAGGATTTTTTCAAACGGTTTAGAAAATAATTGTATAAATATTTGAAGTAGAAGAAAATTTGTTGCGAATTAGTGTGTTGACATAATTGAAGAAAGCGGTTATAATTATTAGGCAATATCAATATGTCATAAAATTTCCGTGCTAGCCGGGGAATTAGCGGCTCCCTGTACCCTTAAATCCGCTATAATGGGGGTGACGCCTGCTCTAGGCTCTAATTTTTTAAGGTCTGCCCTTTGAAGAGAGTGTTGACGATTGAGTCTTGTGCAACAGGAACTTATGAATCGTGTCAGGTCCGGAAGGAAGCAGCACTAAATAACCACTTCTGTGTGCCGCAAGGTAGCTTAGTCCGAGCTAAGGACAAAGGTAACGCTTAGGAAAGAAGAGTCAAAAGTAGGCGCACGGATTCATATATTTTGCGTTGAATCCGCAGCACACAGGAATTATAATCTGTGTGCTTATTTTTTTTGTAGAACAAGAGTAAAAATCACAATAAGTTTTAAAGGAGGTTTAGAGTCTTGGCATATACAGCTTTATATAGAAAATTCCGACCAGACACCTTTAAAGGCGTAGCTGGGCAAGACCATATTGTACGTACCCTTAAAAACCAAATGATAACAGGCAGGGTTTCTCATGCCTATCTTTTTTGCGGAACAAGGGGTACGGGAAAAACTTCTACAGCAAAAATATTTGCAAAGGCAATTAACTGCCTTAATCCGCAGGATGGAGAACCTTGCGGTGAGTGTGAACTTTGCACATCAATGGCAGAAGGACGAAGTGTTAATGTAATTGAAATTGATGCCGAATCTAATAATGGTGTTGATAATATAAGAGAAATTCGTGAGGAAGTAAAATATCCGCCTACTGAAGGACGTTTTAAGGTTTATATAATAGACGAGGTGCATATGCTTTCTACAGGGGCATTTAATGCACTTTTAAAAACCCTTGAAGAGCCGCCAGAGCATGTTATATTTATACTTGCTACTACCGACCCTCAAAAAGTACCCGCAACTATCCATTCACGTTGCCAGAGATTTGATTTTAAGCGGATTTCTACAGGTGAAATTGTGTCTACACTTAAAGGGTATATTGAAAAAGACGGTGGTAATGTAACTGACAAGGCACTGCATTATATTGCAAACCTTGCTGATGGTTCTATGCGAGACAGTCTTAGTATATTAGACCAGTGCATGGCGTTTTACTATGGTGAAGAAATAACCCTTGAAAAGGTTTTGGATATTGCAGGGGCAGTAGATACATCGGTGTTTTTTGAAATGACTGAGGCACTGAACAATAAAAATGCGGCAAAATGCATGGATATTATAGATGATATGATAAATGACGGTCGTGACATTGGGCAGTTTGTAAACGAGCTTACGGCACATTTACGAAATCTGCTTATAACACTTACTGTTAAAGAAGCAGATGAAATATTAGATATGGCTGAGGAAAATATTGACCGTCTTACGGCACAGGCGAAGGCTATGTCTGCCGAGGAACTGATATTTCTTATTAAAACATTTTCCCGACTTATTGGAGAAATGAAATATGCAAATAATCAGCGTATTTTACTGGAGGTGGAGGTTATTAAACTTTGCTCTCCATCAGACAAAACTGATTTTGATGCAGTAATTGCTAGGCTTGCAGGCTTAGAGCGTCAGGTGAAAAATGGCGTTGTGGTGCAAAATGTTAGTTCATCTCCTCAGGCAGAAGTTAAAAAAGTGCCACCGAAGAAACAACGTCCAAAGGCACTTCCAGAGGATGTAACAGAGGCAATAGATATTTGGAAAGACCTAATTTCAGATTTTGACCCTATTTTGCAGGGACTTATGTCGGCAACAAAGCCTGGATACATGGAGGACGGAAGGTTAACAATAGTTTGCGATAACTTAGCAGTTGAAGGACTTTTAAAGGATAAAATTACAAGTATTAAAGAGGCGTTTGATACAAGGCTTAAAAAGGAATTTGATATAAAAACCATTGTAAAGGCTGAATTTGAAGCGTGGGAACGAGTTACCTATGGCGAAAGTCAAGAGGAAAGCGACCCAGAGTTTAAAAGCCTTATGGGTGGATATTTTCCAGAGGCAGATTTTGAATAAAACGCAGGTTGGAACATTTGATAGTTTAGAAAAAAATAAATTATAATGGAGGAATAGAAAATGGCAAAAGGATTTGGTGGAATGCCTGGTATGGGCGGAATGAACATGAATAATTTAATGAAACAGGCACAGAAAATGCAAAAACAAATGGAGGAAGCACAGGCTTCTTTAGCAGAAAAAACCATCGAAACTACATCAGGCGGCGGAGCAGTAAAAATTGTTATTACTGGGAAAAAAGAAATTCAGTCAATTAAAATAGATCCAGAAGTTGTGGATTCCGATGATGTTGAAATGCTTGAGGATTTAATTCTTTCAGAAGTAAACGCGGCTGTTCGTCAGGCTGAAGAAATGGCAAACAGTACTTTAGGCAAAATTACAGGAGGAATGGGCAACGGCTTATTCTAAAAAAACGCAATAAATCCCCTGCCTATGGTAGGGGTGTTTGCTATACTGCTCTTTTTAAGGAGAATGTAAATGAATTATTATGGCAATCCTATAACACGTTTAATTGAAGAACTTAGTTCTTTGCCTGGTATAGGCGGTAAAAGTGCCCAAAGGTTGGCGTTTCATATTATAAATATGCCAATTGAAAGAGTTGAAAGCCTTTCTGCGGCCATTAAGGAAGCAAAAGAAAATGTAAAATACTGTTCTGTATGCCAAAACCTTACAGATGAGGATCCATGCCCTGTTTGCAGTAACTCTAGCAGAGATAATAGGGTTATTATGGTTGTGGAAGATCCAAGAGATATGGCGGCATATGAAAAAACAAGAGAGTTTCACGGAGTATACCATGTTCTGCATGGTGCAATAAGCCCAATGCTTGGAATAGGCCCTCAGGATATAAAGTTAAAAGAACTTCTTGCACGCATTGGTGAAAATGAAGTGGACGAGCTTATTTTGGCAACAAACCCCAATGTTGAAGGAGAGGCAACAGCAATGTACATCAGCAGGCTTGTAAAGCCATTGGGTGTTAAGGTGACCCGTATTGCAAATGGCGTGCCTGTTGGCGGAGATTTGGAATATATTGACGAGGTTACCCTTTCAAGAGCCTTAGAAGGACGAAGAGAAATGTAGGAGGTACAAAAGATTATGAGTATAGCTGATAAGGTATTTATAGAAAACTGTACGGATATAATTGAAAACGGATTTTCGACGGAAAATGAAAAAATCAGACCAAAGTGGGAAGATGGAACATTTGCCTACACCATCAAAAAATTTGGAGTTGTAAACAGATACGACCTTTCCAAGGAATTTCCAATTACAACCCTTAGATACACAAATTGGAAAGCTGCCATAGATGAAATCCTTTGGATTTGGCAGAAAAAAAGCAATAAAGTATCAGAGCTTAACAGCCATATTTGGGACGAATGGGTAGGCGAGGATGGTACTATTGGCAAGGCTTATGGCTATCAGCTTGGTGTTAAGCATAAGTACAAAGAGGGAGAGTTTGACCAAGTAGACAGAGTGATTTTTGACCTTAAAAACAATCCCTACAGCCGTCGTATTATGACTAATATCTATACCTTCAGCGATTTGCATGAGATGAATTTATATCCATGTGCCTACAGCATGACATTTAATGTTGTGGACGGACGCCTTAATGCAATACTTAACCAAAGAAGCCAAGATACCCTTATGGCAAACAACTGGAATGTAGTGCAGTATTCTGTTTTGGTGCACATGCTGGCACAGGTAAGCAATTTGCAAGTAGGCGAGTTGGTGCATGTTATAAGTGATATGCATATTTACGACAGGCATATAGAAATGGTTAAAAAGCTAATAGCTAGAGAACCATTGCCTGCACCAATATTTAAGATGAATAAGGATATTACAAATTTCTATGATTTCAAAGTTGAAGATTTTGAAATATTAAATTATAATCATGGTGAAAGCCTTGGAAAAATACCTGTGGCAGTGTGAGGTGAAACAAATGATAATGATAGTAGCGGCAGATGAAAAATGGGGAATAGGCATAAATGGAGATTTACTTACGCCATTGCCAGAGGATATGAAGTTTTTCAGAGAAAAAACAAAAGATTCCGTAATAATTATGGGCAGAAAAACCTTGCTTTCTTTTCCTAACGGAAAGCCACTTAAAAACCGTGTAAATATTGTAATTACAACGGACAAAAATTTCAGTGAGGAAGGCTGTATAGTTTGTCATAGCGTTGAAGAAGCGGCGGAGATAAGCAAAAACTATACGGATAAAGACGTTTTTGTTGTAGGCGGTGGAACAGTTTACAGACAAATGCTTAAATGCTGTGATACCGCTTACATTACAAAGATTTATAAAACCTTTGACGAATCAGACACATTCATAGATAATCTAGATACGATGGATGATTGGGTGGTTGCAGATGAAAGCGAGTTAAAGGAACATAACGGCCTTAATTTTAGATGGGTTACCTATAAAAGAAGATAAAAGGAAGAAGTGTTTTGTATGATTAATGCAAGTATTGCAATACAGGTTTTACCTGATGTTTTAGATGACAAGGAAACTGTACGCATTGTAGACGAAGTGATTGCCTACATAGAAAGCACGGGACTTAAATTTTTTGTTTCTCCTTTTGAAACCACAGTTGAGGGAGATTACGACAAGTTAATGGAGATAGTTAAGCAATGCCAGTTAATTGCTGTTAAAGCTGGTGCACCTAGTGTTAAAAGCTATGTAAAAATATTTTTTAATCCAGACAATGAAATTCTTACAATAAATAGTAAAATTGATAAGTATATTGATAGAAACTGTGAAGAATTAAATAAATAAGAAAAGTCAAAATCTTGGGCGTTGCCCAAACCCACTTGCTTTTTGAAAAAAGCAGACCAAAAACTTTATAAAACCGCATATTTATGCGGGTTTATATGGGTCAAGGAGGCAATGGCAAAGAAGTGCCATCTGTCCAAAGGACAACTTTGCGTGGCAAAGTGCTGAACAGAAAACCTTGTGTGTGTTTGAGGGCAAAGCTCTCAAGAAGTTGAATTTTTCCCCGCAAAAAAGCCTTCGAAAAATCGGAGGCTTTTTTGCATATTTATTTTTAAGTTGACAAAATATAATGGTATGAATATAATTAATACTATACCCCTGTGGGGTATCTGGAGGTGTAGATATGAAAGAAAAATTTGATGTAATGGGCATGACATGCAGTGCTTGTAGTGCCCACGTGGAAAAAAGTGTAGGAAAGGTAGAAGGTGTTAGCAAGGTAGCTGTAAGTCTGCTTCAAAATAGCATGACAGTAGAGTTTGATGGAGAGGCAACAAATTCAGCAGAAATAATAGAAGCAGTTGAAAAAGGTGGTTACGGTGCTAAAATTGCAGGTGAAAACACTACAATTTCCAAAAGCCCTGACCAAAATGTTAATGACGAGATTAAAAATATGAAACGAAGGCTTGTAATTTCCTTTATATTTCTAATTCCGTTGTTTTATATTTCTATGGGCCATATGTTGGGTGCACCACTTCCGTCAATGCTTACTGGGCATGAAAACATGATGAGCTTTGCTCTTACACAGCTTTTTTTAACATTACCTGTTATGTATGTTAACAGAAAGTATTTTGAAGTTGGCTTTAAAAGCCTTGCAAACCGTTCACCTAACATGGACACGCTTATTGCCATTGGTGCAACAGCGGCGGCAGTGTACAGCATATATGCAATATTCAAAATGGGATACCAGTTGGGACATGGGCATATGGATGTGGCACACGAAAACATTATGGATTTATATTTTGAATCTGCAAGTATGATACTTGCACTTATTACTCTGGGTAAATTTCTCGAAACACGCTCTAAGGGAAAAACTAGTGAAGCCATAAGCCGTCTTTTGGATTTAGCACCAAAAAAGGCAACGGTTGTGCGTAATGGAAAAGAAATGGTTATTCCAGTTGAAGAGGTTGTAACAGGAGATTTGATTATTGTTAAACCAGGTGAAAGCATTCCTGTAGACGGAATAATTACAGAGGGCTCATCGGCGGTAGATGAAGCCGCAATTACAGGTGAAAGTATACCAGTTGAAAAGCAAGCTGGGGATAAGGTTATTTGTGCAACTATAAACAAAACAGGCAGTTTCAAATTTACAGCAACCAACGTTGGGGCAGATACAACCCTTGCACAAATTGTACGGCTTGTGGAGGAAGCGGCAAGCAGTAAAGCACCAATAAGCAAGCTTGCAGACAAGGTTTCAGGTGTATTTGTTCCTGTAGTTATAGGCATAGCATTAGTTTCGGCAATTATATGGTTACTGGCAGGCTTTGGAGTGAATTTTGCAGTTTCCATAGGAATTGCGGTACTGGTTATATCCTGCCCTTGTGCATTAGGTTTAGCAACACCAACGGCTATTATGGTTGGAACTGGAAAAGGTGCAGAAAGCGGAATACTTATAAAATCTGCTGAAAGTCTTGAAACAGCTCATCTTATAAAAACAGTAGTGTTAGACAAAACAGGCACAATAACAGAAGGAAAGCCACAGGTTACAGATGTTATAACCACGGCAGATATTAACGAAAAAGAACTAATAAAAATTGCCGCATCTGCAGAAAGATATTCAGAGCATCCATTGGCAGAAGCTATAATTAAAAAGGCAGAAGCGGAAGGGATAGAATTTTATGAGGTGACAGACTTTAAGGCGTTTTCTGGACGTGGCATAGAGTGTAAAGTAGGAGGTAAAAAAGTACTTGCAGGAAACCTAAAAGCCATGCTTGAGAGCAATGTAGAGGCTGAAAAATACAAAAATAAAGCAGAAAGCCTTGCACAACAGGGTAAAACACCTTTATACTTTGCAGTAGATGGAAAATTAGCAGGAATTATTGCCGCCGCGGATGTGGTTAAAAAGAATAGTAAAAAAGCAATAAGTCAGCTTGAAAAAGCAGGGATAGAAGTGGTTATGCTAACAGGTGACAATGCTGTTACAGCGGAGGCTATTCGTAAAGAAATGGGAATAAACCGTGTTGTAAGCGAAGTTATGCCACAGGATAAAGAAGCTGAAATAAGGCGTTTACAAGAAGAGGGGAAAAAGGTTGCAATGATAGGTGATGGTATTAACGATGCCCCAGCCTTAGCACGAGCCGATGTTGGTATTGCAATTGGTGCAGGTACAGATGTTGCAATAGAATCCGCAGACATTGTGCTTATGAAAAGCGACTTAATGAGTGCTGTGGAGGCAATAGAGCTTAGTCACGCAACTATTAAAAATATTAAGGAAAATTTATTCTGGGCATTTTTCTACAATGTAATTGGCATTCCTGTTGCGGCAGGGCTTTTATATCCAATTTGGGGCGTAAAACTAAATCCAATGCTGGCGGCGGCGGCAATGAGCCTTAGCTCGGTTTTTGTAGTTACAAATGCATTAAGATTGAGATTTTTCAAACCATCTTTCACAGTGAAAGATGATGATATAGTAGAAATTAAGCCTAAGGAGGAAAATAAAATGACTGAAAAAACTATGGTAATTGAGGGTATGATGTGCACACATTGCACAGGCAGAGTAGACAAGGCATTAAATGAAATTGAAGGTGTAACGGCAACCGTAAGTCTGGATGAAAAGAGTGCTTTTCTTAAATTAAGCAAAGAAGTAAGTGATGAAGAGCTTACAAAAGCGGTTACAGAAGCAGGATATGTGGTTATTTCCATTAAATGAGGTGAAATATGCAGGCAGATAAAGCAAAAATAAACCGTCTTTTAAAAACGGCAAGAGGGCAAATTGACGGAATAATTAAAATGGTAGAAGAAGATAGATATTGTATGGATATTTCCAATCAGATTTTGGCGGCAGATGCAATTTTGCGGAAGGCAAATAAAGAGGTTATACGTGCCCATATTAAGGGATGTGTGAAAGCGGCATTTGAAGACGGAAATGAAGATAAAAAAATTGATGAATTAATTGAAATGATGGATAAAATAACCAGATAGTTGAAACATTTTACATGTAAAAGGAAAGAATTTACAGGGGGCGACAAACTTTGAAAGAAAAATATGGTTTTGATGATTTGGTAGAGATTATACGCACTTTACGTGGTGAAAACGGCTGCCCATGGGATAAGGTTCAAACCCATGAAACCCTTCGAGACAGCATGGTTGAAGAGGCATACGAGGTTGTTGAAGCCATTAATAACAAAGATATGTCAAACCTTTGTGAGGAACTTGGAGATGTGCTTTTGCAAGTTATATTTCATTCAATGATAGAGGCTGAAAAAGGTGGCTTTACTTTGGAAGATGTATACGATGGCATAAGCAAAAAAATGATTTCACGCCATAGCCATATATTTGCAGAAGATGTTGCAAATACTACCGAAGAGGTACTTGTAAATTGGGAAAAGAACAAGAAAAAAGAAAAAGGATTTGAAACCCAAACACAGGTACTTGAAAGTGTTCCAAAATCACTACCGGCCCTTATACGTGCCAGAAAGATACAGGCTAAGGCGGCAAATGTAGGGTTTGACATACAAACAATTGAAGATGCTATTAAAAAGCTTGAAGAAGAGATATATGAGCTTAAAAATGCATTAAATATGGGAGAAGAAGCAATAGTTGAAGAATATGGTGATATTTTATTCTCATGCGTTAATATTTCCAGATTTTTGAGTCTAAATCCAGAGTTTGCCTTGACAAATTCGTCAGAAAAGTTTATAAATAGATTTAGGTATATTGAGGAGACTGCTCTTTCTAAGGGGAAGACGCTAGAGAATTTGACCATTTCAGAGATGGACGAGCTATGGGAACAGTCTAAACAATAAGCTTCATAACTATCTTTTTTAAGGAGGAAATATAATGAATAAAGCAGAATTAATAGCAGCTATGGTTGAAAAAGCTGAAATTAGTAAAAAAGACGCAGAAAAAGCTTTAAAAGCGTTTGAAGAGGTTGTTACAGAAGAACTTAAAAATGACGGTAAAATCCAGTTGGTTGGTTTTGGTACATTTGAGGTTGCTCAGAGAGCAGCAAGAATTGGCAGAAACCCTCAGACAGGTGAAGACATGGAAATCGAAGCATCAAAAGCACCTAAATTTAAAGCAGGTAAAGCTTTAAAGGATGCCGTAAACGAATAATTAATTTAACCTGCCTGTACTTAAATTAGTACAGGCTTTTTGTATTTTTATGCGGAGGAATTAAAATGAGATTAGATAAATATCTTAAAGTATCACGCATTATTAAACGTAGAACAATAGCAAACGAGGCATGTGATGCAGGGCGTGTTTCCATTAATGGAAAAGCGGCAAAGGCGTCGGTAGATGTTAAAGTAGGCGATGTAATAGAAATTCGCTTTGGAAACAACATTACAAAGGTTGAAGTTTTATCACTGGCAGAAAACCCACGTAAAGAAGAAGCCACAAATATGTATAAAAGTTTATGAAACTCAAGACTAAGCCATATGGTTTAGTCTTTTTTTTGGGCTTCGTCATATAATATATAAATATATTTTGGAGGTTGGCTATGACTGAAGAAAGACGAGTAAGCTGTAAGCATAGAGTAGTGATGGAGGAACGTGCAACGGTTAACGTGGATGGTGTTACAGAAGTTATATCTTTTGACGAAGAAAGCATTGTATGTGAAACAGACATGGGTGTGCTTGTTTTAAAAGGGAAAGATATGCATGTGGAAAGACTTAATTTGGAACAAGGTCAGCTTATTGTTCAGGGTGAAATTGAATCTCTTGAATATAGCGATGAAGGCGTATTATCTAAAAATAATGGTGGCCTTTTGGGCAGAATTTTTAAATAAATGAGGTGGCTAAATGATACTTTCACTAAGCTACCAAGCAAAACTTTTTATTACAACAGTTGTTTGGGGCTTTATTTTAGCTTTTTTGTATGATGCAATTAAAGTACTTCGCATGGCGGTGAAGCACAAAAAAATATTTGTATACATAGAGGATGCGGTATATTGGATTGCGGTAGTTCTTGTTGTGTTTTTAGTACTGCTTGGCGTAAGTTTTGGTGAAATACGTGTGTTTTGTGTTGCAGGGGTATTTTTGGGTATGGCACTATATTTTTCGGCCGTTAGCCCATTGTTTTTAAAGGTTTCAGAAAAGGTGGTTAATGCAGTTAAATGGGTTATAAGGATGTTTATAGAAATATTACTTACACCATTTAGGCTTTTATGGCGTATTTTTAAAGTGCCATGCAAAAAAACAGGCAATTTTGTAACTAAAATTTCTAAAAAAACATTGCATTTATCTGGAATGTATGCAAAAATATACTCAAAGAAATGGTTCAAAAACCTTGGTATACTATTGAAAAAAATATAAGCGAGTGTGTGTGGGCATGGGTAACGCAAGGATAAAAACAAAAAAAGAAAAGTCTTTTACAAGCATAATGGTATTTTGCTTTATGCTTATTTTTATTACGGCTGTTTGTGTGAATTTGTTTGCTCAGAGCCGTAATTTATATGTATTAAAAGAAGAAAAAGCTGTTTTGGCACAAAAAATAGATGATGCAAATAATGAAAATAACCAGTTAAAAAATGAGCAGGAATATTACACAAGTGATGTATATATTGAAAAAATTGCTCGTGAACAGTTGGGGCTTATTATGCCAGATGAGATGGTGTTTAAAAATCGTGCTGAATAAATTCGAAAAAGCTATTGACATTTTCCGCTAGCACGTCTATAATAGTGCAAGTAACTGATTTGGCGGAGTAGCTCAGTTGGCTAGAGCACGCGGTTCATACCCGCGGTGTCAGGGGTTCAAATCCCTTCTCCGCTATTTTGGCCCGTTGGTCAAGCGGTCAAGACGCGGCCCTCTCACGGCTGAAACAAGGGTTCGATTCCCTTACGGGTCACTTAATTTCATATTTCTTTTCCAGTCATCATGGGAGTTTAGCTCAGCTGGGAGAGCGCTTGCCTTACAAGCAAGATGTCACAGGTTCGAGCCCTGTAATTCCCATACAAACCACAAGCCTTTTTGTTTGTGGTTTTTTTAATACTGTTTCAATATTGTACCCATACAATTGCTCCTTTTTTTTAACAGTAGGTAGAAGTGTAACTTCTTTTGTGCTATTATCTCACTAACAAAATATTAAGAAAAGAGGCATAGCAATATGAAAAATTTATCGGCAAAAGAGTTATGTATTAAGGGGCTTTTAATTGCGTTGGTTGCAGTGGCTACAATGGTAATTAATGTGCCTGTGGCAGCTACCAGTGGGTATATTCATTTAGGAGACAGTGTTATTTTAATAAGCAGTATATTTTTTGGCTGGGAATATGGCCTTATAGCAGGTGGAGTTGGGTCTATGCTTGCAGATGTACTTGGTGGGTATCCTCACTGGGCACCGTTTACTTTAATTATTAAGGCAATTATGGGGTTAATAATAGGTAAACTTGCTAATTATGAAGGTGCAAAAGGAAACTTTTTTTCAGCAAGAAATTTAATTGCTGCTTCAGCAGGTATTATATGGATGGTTTTTGGATACCTGGTTGCTGGAACCATACTTAAGGGCAGTTTTGCCGTTGCACTTACCTCTGTACCAAGTAATGTTGTACAGGGTATTGGCGGTCTGGTAATTTATTTAGTGATTGGTGCAGCACTGAATAAGGCGAAGATATACAGATTGTTGTCGGTTAAATAACAGGAGGGTTAATGAATGAAAATAGTTATTATTGAACCACTTGGCATTACCAATGATAAGGTTAACGAGGCAATAATGCCGATTAAAGCAGAAGGGCATGAAGTTGTTTACTACGAAACCCGTACCGAAAATGTATCGGAACTGATTGAGCGTGGCACGGAGGCAGAAATAATAATTGTTGCAAATTTACCGTTAAGAAAAGATGTTATTGAAAAATGTACTAAATTAAAAATGATTTCTGTGGCATTTACAGGTGTAGACCATATAGATACTGAATTTTGTAAAGAAAAAGGCATAACTGTATGCAATGCCGCAGGGTACTCTACAAATGCAGTAGCAGAGCTTGCTTTTGGTCTTGCATTATCTGTTTTACGAAATATACCAAAGTGTGATGCTGCTACACGTGTAGAAGGAACTAAAGCAGGGCTTGTAGGATGCGAACTTTTTGGCAAAAAATTTGGTGTAGTAGGCACTGGTGCTATTGGTGCAAGAGTTGCAGAAATTGCAATGGCATTTGGGTGTGAGGTTCTTGCTTATAACAGAAGTGTAAAACCACAGCTTGAAGCTAAGGGTGTTAAGTTTGTTTCCCTTGAGGAATTGCTTAAACAAAGTGATATAGTATCATTGCATGTACCTTTTAATGGCACTACAGCAAAGCTAATTGGTGCTGAAGAGCTTGGGCTTATGAAAGAAACAGCAATACTTATAAACACTGCCCGTGGTGGAGTTGTGGACAGTGAAGAATTAGCTAGGGTACTTAACGAAGGGAAAATAGCAGGTGCAGGCATTGATGTTTTTGAAATGGAACCTCCAATTCCTTCATCACATCCGCTTATTAATAGTAAAAATACCGTAGTAACACCTCATGTGGCTTTTGCCTCACAAGAAGCTTTATATACCCGTGCTGGTATAGTTGTTAACAACATACTTAGGTGGGAACAGGGAACACCACAAAATTTGATTGTTTAATTTCTAATATAATATGTATAATAGTTATAAGTACTTTTGAGAAAAAGGAAAGTGTTGCATTTGCAACATACTTTCCTTTTTTTGTGCAATATAATGATAGTGTTAAAGGTATTTATTGACGTAATTTGTACAAGTTGGTATAATTTATAAATTAAAAAGTTTTTACGCTCTTTGAGGAGGAACAATTATGTTAGAGTTAAGAAACATATCATACACTGTTGATGGTGAAAAAGATATTATTAATGATGTAAGTTTGAAAGTTGAAGATGCCAAGTTTATCGTTATTACAGGGCCTAACGGAAGTGGTAAAAGTACCCTTGCAAAAATTATTGCAGGTATTGTTACGCCTACAAGCGGTCAAATTTTATTTGATGGACAAGATATTACCAAAATGAGTATTACAGATAGGGCAAAGCTTGGAATTAGTTTTGCATTTCAACAGCCCGTAAGGTTTAAAGGAGTTACAGTTAAGGACCTTATAAACCTTGCAAGCGGAGAAAACCTTTCTACGGCTGATGCCTGTCAATACCTTTCTGAGGTGGGTCTTTGTGCAAGAGACTACATCGACAGAGAGGTTAACGCTTCACTCTCTGGTGGAGAACTTAAAAGAATTGAAATAGCAACAATTATGGCAAGAAAAACCAGAATTTCAGTTTTCGACGAACCAGAAGCAGGCATTGATATTTGGAGTTTTAAAAACTTAATTGATGTTTTTGAGAAAATTCATAATGAAATTAAAGGCTCTATTATTATAATTTCTCATCAGGAAAGAATACTTAATATTGCTGACGAAATTGTTGTGCTTGCAAACGGAATAGTTGCGAGCCGTGGCACAAAGGAAGAAATTATGCCAGCGTTGCTTGAACAAGCAGAAATGGCGTATTCCGGATGTCAGTACTACAGGGAGGAGGAATAATTATGAACGACGACATTAGAGATATTCTGCTTGCAGAGGTTGCAGACTTGCATAAAGTGCCTGTTGGTGCATACAATATAAGATTGAATAGCCAACTTGATGGACGAAACTCAACTAAAAACATTGAAATAGTTGGGAAAACAGATAAGAGCGGTATAGATATAATAATCAAGCCAAATACTAAAAATGAAAGTGTTCATATACCTGCCCTTGTAACCCATGCGGGCGTACATGACCTTGTTTATAACGATTTCTATGTTGGCGAAAATGCGGAAATTCTTATTGTTGCAGGCTGTGGTATACACAATGATGGTAGCCAAAACAGTGAACATAATGGCATTCATAGGTTTTTCCTTGGCAAAAATTCCAGGGTTAAGTATGTTGAAAAACATATTGGAACAGGTGAGGGTACAGGTGAAAGAATAATCAATCCACAAACTGTTATTGAGGCAGAAGAGGGCAGTTATATTGAGCTTGAAACTACACAGCTTAAAGGAGTTGATTCTACCATAAGAACAACAAAGGCACATGCTAAGGCAGGTGCAAAGGTTGTTGTGAAAGAAAAAATACTTACCCATGGAAAACAGTTTGCAGAAACTAGATTTGAAATTGACATGGATGGCGATGATTCAAGTGTAAGCCTTGTTTCTCGTTCAGTAGCCAAGGATGATTCAAAGCAGAAGTTTGTGTCTATTATAAACGGCAATGCTCGTTGCATAGGTCATTCAGAATGTGATGCAATTATTATGGATAATGCAGTAGTTACGGCTGTGCCTGAAATTACCGCAAACAATGTAGAGGCATCATTAATACATGAGGCGGCAATAGGAAAAATTGCAGGAGAACAAATTATAAAGCTTATGACATTGGGGCTTACAGAGCAAGAGGCGGAAGCACAAATTGTTAATGGATTTTTAAAATAATAAGCTGTCCTTATAAGGAGGTGCTAGTATGGGTGTTGATGTGAGTTTAACAACTATTTGGCTTATTTTATTTGTAGTTTTTATTGTAGCAGAGGTGGCAACGGCAGGTGCGTTAGTATCTATTTGGTTTTGCATAGGCAGCCTTGCAGCAATGATTGCCGCAAGGGCAGGCACACCAATGTTAGTGCAGGTTGTTGTGTTTTTAGTAGTATCCATTGCACTGCTTATACTAACCAAACCTTTCATAAAAAAGGTGCTTAAACAAAAGAATGAGCCTACAAATGCGGATGTAATAATTGGTCGTGTTGGGGTGGTTGTTGAAGATATTAACAACTTTGAAGAAAAAGGTGCTGTTAAAATTGACGGCAAGGTATGGACAGCAAGAAGCCTTGACGAAGACAAAGCAATACAAAAAGACATCAAAGTTAAAATTGTTAAAATTCAAGGTGTTAAAGTGTTAGTAGAGGAAGTATAAAAAGGAGAGATGATAATGGAGTTTATACCAATTTATGTACTTGCGGTAGTTATACTTATTCTTATTGTAAGTAATCTGAAAGTGGTTCCACAGGCATATGTATACGTAATTGAAAGACTTGGTGCTTACCATACAACATGGGGAACAGGGTTGCATTTTGCGCTACCTATTTTAGACCGTGTGTCTAAGAAGGTTAATTTAAAGGAATTGGTTGCAGACTTTCCACCACAGCCTGTTATTACCAAAGATAACGTTACAATGCAAATAGATACAGTAATTTATTTACAAATTACAGACCCAAAGCTTTATGTATATGGTGTTGATAACCCTATTAGAGCTATTGAAAACCTTACAGCAACAACGCTTAGAAACATTATTGGTGACTTGGAACTTGACCAGACACTTACATCACGTGATATAATTAATTCAAAAATGCGTATTATACTTGATGAGGCTACAGACCCATGGGGTATTAAAATTAACCGTGTTGAGCTTAAAAACATTATGCCTCCTAAGGAAATTCAAGATTCTATGGAAAAACAGATGAAGGCAGAGCGTGAAAGACGTGAGAAAATTCTTCAGGCAGAAGGCGAGAAGAGAAGTGCCATACTTGTGGCAGAAGGCGAGAAGGAAAGTACTATTCTTCGTGCTGAGGCAGCAAAGGCATCTGCAATACTTCAGGCTGAAGCTGCAAAGGAATCAACTATAAGACGTGCAGAAGGTGAAGCTGAGGCTATTATGAAGGTTCAGCAAGCAACAGCTGAAAGTATTAAATTACTTAATGAGGCATCACCACAGAAAGGTGTTATTGCTATAAAAAGCCTTGAAGCATTCCAGAAAGCCGCTGATGGGCAAGCAACAAAGATTATTATTCCATCGGAAATACAGGGGCTTGCAGGCTTGGCAACAGCATTTAAAGAGCTTGCAGTTGATGATAAGCCTAAGCTTACAAAGTAAAATAACTTAAGAAAAAGGAACATAGGTTACTAAAGCCATAAGCATTTTTTGCTTGTGGCTTTTATATTTCTATTATTTTGTGGAACTTATTTTGGGTATTCAAATTATAATAAAAAGGGGAAGAAGTATAATTTATGTTGCTGTTTGGCATAAACAATAGAAATTAGTTGTTTGACAAGGTATAAGGTGATATAATACTTTAGTTAGGGGAACACTGATTAATTTTTTGGTAATATTAAATTAACGTTTCCTTAGAGGTTACATATTTGCATTTAAGGAGGAATTTACCCCGTGGGAAAGTTATTCGGCACAGACGGAGTTAGAGGTATTGCTAACACGGAACTGACAGGTGAATTAGCATATAATTTAGGCAGAGCAGGTGCTTTTGTTCTTACAAAAGAAACAGACCATGCACCTAAAATTTTGGTTGGTATGGACACAAGAATGAGCGGAGATATGTTGGAAAGAGCCCTTGTGGCAGGCATTTGCTCAGTTGGGGCACATGCGGTATTAGCAGGGGTTGTGCCAACACCAGCAGTTGCATATTTAGTACGAAAATACAATTTGGATGCAGGTGTGGTTATTTC
>JAQVIB010000180.1 GCA_028695945.1 Lachnospiraceae bacterium | reverse complement strand
ACTAAACCTTTTATTTTTTTGCCGCTGTCTGTAAGTCTTTTATTCCAAAGTATTGGTGCAGCTTTTACAAGGCTTGTGGTATAAATACCAGCCGCCTCTGCCGCTACATCACTGCTTAACAGTGCAAGGTCTTTTTTTATCTTTTTTATACCTATATGCTTGCCTGTTGCTTTAAACCCTTGGGGTGCTGTAATTCCACCATCAATAACACGCATTATTTCACTTCCTTAAGCCGGGAAAATCGGCACTAATTTTAAACCTGTTTTTTCATCAAGTCCAAATAAAATATTCATATTCTGAACCGCTTGACCTGCGGCACCCTTAACAAGATTGTCAATAGCACCAACAACTATAATTCTGCCTGTTCTCTCATCTAAAGAAAAACCAATGTCAAGGAAGTTTGATCCCTTAACCCATCTTGTTTCAGGAAAAACGCCTTTTTTTGTTAAACGTATAAAATATTCTTTCCCATAATACTTTTCGTAAACAGCCTTAACCTCCTCGTATGTCATAGGCTTTTTAAGAGACGCATAGCAAGTTGCCAAAATACCCCTGTTCATTGGTATAAGGTGAGGTGTAAAGGTAAGCGCAATTTCTTCACCAGCGGCATACCCAAGCTGTTCCTCTATTTCTGGCGTATGTCTGTGGCTTGCTATTTTGTAAGCCTTAACAGATTCGTTGCACTCGTCATACATACTTCCCAGTGCCAAAGCACGCCCGGCACCTGATACACCACTTTTTGCATCAATAATAATGGTTTTAAGGTCAATAAGTCCTTCTGCAACCAACGGTCTAAGTGAAAGAATGGAACAAGTTGTGTAACAACCTGGGTTAGCAATCAACTGCTTTCCTTTTATAATGTCTCTATTTACTTCGCAAAGCCCGTAAACTGCACTCTTAAGCAATTCTCTGCCGTTGTGCTCAACGCTATACCATTTTTCGTAAACGTCGGCGTCCTTTAAACGGAAATCTGCACCAAAATCAATTACCTTTGTCTTTTTAAGTATGTCCTCAGTAATTACTTTTGCCGCCGTTCCGTGAGGAAGTGCCATAAAAATAACATCGCATTCCTCTGCAAGTTTATTCATATCCATTTCACCCAGCACAGTTTCATTTATTTCTCTATAATTTTCATAAACCTCATCAAACTGCTTTCCCACGTAGCTATGGGCAGTCATGGCTTTAATTTCAACTTCTGGGTGTTGCATAAGTATGCGTACTAATTCATTTCCAGCATAACCTGTAGCACCAACTATTCCTGCTTTTACCATATTTTTTACCTCCGAAAACAAATTTCCAACTTTTATAATTTCATAATTATACACATTTATTAAATAATATGCAAGAAAAATAAAAAAATAATTGAATATTTTTATTATACCATGTATAATTACTTATGGAAATACTGACTAGTTCAAATATCAAAAAACGAATTTATATTTATCGGCGAAAAATAGAGCATAAAATACATTTTCAAAAAATCATTAAGTCACTAGTTTTTTGCAAATTCATTTTTTCATTACATTGAACAGTTTTTCCAAATACACAATAAAAATTGGTAAATTTAACTTTTTACAAAATATTTATAGTGAAAAACGCACATAACTAACTTAGGAGGTCTTTAAAAATGTCAGAAAAAAAAGAGAAAATTGTTCTTGCTTACTCAGGTGGTCTTGATACAACAGTTATTATTCCTTGGCTTAAAGAGAACTACAATAATGCAGAAGTAATCGCAGTTTGTGGTGACGTTGGACAGGGTAAGGAAACTGATGGTCTTGAAGAAAGAGCACTAAAAACAGGTGCAAGCAAGCTTTATATTGAAGATTTAACAGAAGAATTTATTACAGAAGCTATTTTCCCATGTGTTAAAGCAAACGCTGTTTACGAGGGTAAATACCTTCTTGGTACATCTATGGCACGTCCTATAATTGCAAAAAGACTTGTGGAAATAGCACGTAAAGAAGGTGCAACAGCTATATGTCATGGTGCTACAGGTAAAGGTAACGACCAAGTTCGTTTTGAGCTTACAGTGAAAGCACTTGCTCCAGACCTTAAAATTATTGCTCCTTGGAGACTTGATACTTGGAAAATGGATTCTAGGGAAGCTGAAGTTGCTTACCTTGAAGAACGTGGTATTGAAGCACCCGTTAAAAAAGGTGACAGCTATAGCCGTGACCGCAACATCTGGCACTTAAGCCACGAAGGTCTTGAACTTGAAGACCCAGCGAACGAGCCTAATTATGAACACATTTTACAGCTTGGTGTTTCTCCTGAAGCTGCACCAGACAAACCTGAATATGTAACACTTACATTTGATAAAGGTATATGTACAAAGGTTAATGGCAAAGAGGTTTCACCACGTGAACTTATGGAACAGCTTAACGAAATTGGCGGAAGAAACGGCGTTGGTATTCAGGATATTTGCGAAAACCGTGTTGTTGGTATGAAGAGCCGTGGCGTTTATGAAACACCAGGCGGTGCAATCCTTTACTATGCACACCGTGAGCTTGAATACCTTACACTTGACAAGCAGACACAGGCTTGGAACGAAGTTTGCTCTACTAAATTTACAGAACTTGTATACAGTGGCGAATGGTACACACCATTACGTGAGTCTTTATCTGTTTACTTCGATTCTGTTAATGAAACTGTTACAGGTGAAGTAAAGCTTAAACTTTACAAAGGTAATATTATTCCTGCTGGCTCAACAAGCCCATATTCACTTTACAACGAATCTATTGCAAGCTTTACAACTGGCGAGCTTTACAACCACAAGGATGCTGATGGTTTTATTAACCTTTTCGGTCTTCCAATGAAGGTTCGTGCAATGATGAAACAAGCTAACGAAAACAAATAATCGTAAAACCGGGGGCACTGCCCACACCCGCAACCCTTCGTGAAGGGTTGACCTAAGCTTTATAAAAGGGTCGAATTACTTCGACCCTTTTGGATTTAGATAAATTAAAACCTTCAGGTCTTTGCAATTGTACTACTTGACCCATTCAAAACCGCATAAGTATGCGGTTTAATAAAAGTTTTTGGTCTTGCTTTTTTCAAAAAGTAAGTGGGTTTGGGCAACGCCCAAGGTTTTTAAACAGCCTAAATAAATATGCATTCAACTGTTCTTTAATTCAGAAAGGAAGAAATAAATATGAGCAAACTTTGGGGCGGCCGCTTTACAAAGCAGACAGACAGCTTTACAGACCATTTTCACTCTTCAATTTCCTTTGACCAACGTATGTACAAGCAGGATATTGAAGGCAGTATAGCCCACGCAGGTATGCTTGGTGCACAAGGCATTATCCCAAATGACGATGCCCTTCTTATACAAAAAACTTTGAAAGAAATTTTAAGTGATATAGAAAACGGCGTTGTGACCTTTGACGAAAAAGCCGAAGATATACACATGAATATAGAAACTATTCTCATAGGACGCATTGGTGAGGTTGGCAAGCGTCTGCATACAGGTAGAAGTCGCAACGACCAGGTTGCACTGGATATTCGTATGTATGTAAAAGAGGAAATAACAGAAATTAAACAGCTTTTGATAAACCTTGAAACAGTGCTAAATAATATTGCAAAGAACAATATAGATACAATTATGCCAGGCTATACTCATCTTCAGCGTGCACAGCCAATTACCCTTGCACACCATGTGCTTGCGTATGTTGAAATGTTCAAAAGAGATTATGACCGCCTTAACGATACCTATAAACGCACAAATTTATTGCCTTTGGGCAGTGGTGCTCTTGCGGCAACAACCTATCCTTTAGATAGAGATATGGTTGCCCGTGAACTTGGCTTTGATGGCATTACACTAAACAGTCTTGATGGAGTAAGTGACAGAGATTTCTGCATAGAATTACTTAGTGCTCTTTCAATTATAATGATGCACCTTAGCCGTTTCTGTGAAGAAATTATTCTTTGGAGCAGTCACGAATTCAAGTTTGTTGAGCTTGATGATGCATATTCTACAGGCTCTAGCATTATGCCACAGAAAAAAAATCCCGACATGGCAGAGCTTATTCGTGGAAAGACAGGTCGAGTATATGGCTACCTTATTGGACTTTTAACTACAATGAAAGGTCTGCCACTTGCTTATAATAAAGATATGCAAGAGGACAAAGAAGGTGTATTTGCGGCAATTGATACTCTTAAAATGTGCCTTCC
>JAQVIB010000009.1 GCA_028695945.1 Lachnospiraceae bacterium | reverse complement strand
TAACGGATTTGGAAATTAGCAAAAAATCCGTTGTGTGTGAACAGGAGCGGGCAGAACAGTACCGAAGAGAGGCTGAATTGCTGAAAAAAGAAGTTCAGACACAAAAGGATAAGGTAGCAAAACAACGTGAAAAAATTCTTTCCAATGCCAGAGAAGAGGCAAGAATGGTTTTTCAAAAGGCAAAAGAAGAAGCTGATTTAATTATAAAGGAAATGAACAGGGATGCACGTGAAAAGGCAAACCAATCAAAAATGAATGAGAGCCGTCAAAAGATTAAAACGCACCTTGCAAATGCAGATGCAGAATTTAACAAAACCCTTGCTAAAAAACGTGCGGCACACAAGTCGCCGGAAAGTCTTAAACCAGGAGACAGGATTTATGTTGTTAGTTTTGACCAGCGTGGAACGGTTATAAGCGGTCCAGACAACAACAAAGATGTTATGGTTCAAATTGGAATTATGAAAGTAAAAGTACCTTTAAAAGAGCTTGCAATTGACGATTTTATTGAAAAAGAGAAACCACAGAGAAGCAATATGCGAAATATATCCTCTAAGGTTAAAGAGGGTAAAAGCATGGGCATTAAAGCAGAAATTGATTGTCGTGGACAAACTGTGGACGAGGGTCTTGGAAATATTGATAAGTATTTGGACGATGCCTATTTATCTGGTTTGAAGCAGGTTACTATCATACACGGAAAAGGAACGGGTGCACTTAGAAGTGCAGTTCAAACATATTTAAGAACGAATCCGCATGTTAAAGCATTCCGATATGGTGTGTTTGGTGAGGGTGAAATGGGCGTTACAATTGTAGAACTAAAATAAGGAGGAAATAAGATGACTGATAAATTAAAAATAATGGTTGTGGATGACGATGAGCATATTGCAGAACTTATTTCCCTTTATTTACTACGTGAGGGATACGAGACTTGCGAGGTTTACAATGGTGCAGATGCAGTTAAGAAATTTGAGGTATTTAAACCAAACCTTATAATGCTGGATATTATGCTGCCAGGCATTGACGGTTATCAAGTTTGCAGAGAAATTAGAAAGGTTAGCAATGTTCCTGTTATTATGCTTACGGCAAAGGGTGATACCTTTGACAAGGTGCTAGGGCTTGAGCTTGGTGCAGACGACTATATGGTTAAACCCTTTGAGCCAAAGGAACTTATAGCCAGAATTAAGGCGGTGTTAAGACGCTATGAGGTTAAGGACAAAGAGGAAGATAATGAGAACAAGATAACATTTGAAAACCTAGAGATTAATATGGATAACTACACAGTTACCTATCATGGCAAAGAGCTTAGTTTTCCACCAAAGGAATTTGAATTGCTGTATTTTCTTGCAAAACGTCCAAATCAAGTTTTTACAAGAGACCAGCTTTTGGACAAGATATGGGGTTACGAATATATTGGAGATACCCGAACTGTAGATGTACACATTAAAAGAATTAGAGAAAAATTTGATGAAAGCGAAAGCTGGAGTGTTAAGACGGTTTGGGGCGTAGGCTATAAATTTGAGGTGAAATAAAAGGTGAAGAATACAACCATATTTAAAAAACAGATGCTGCTTTATATGGGTATACTTTTAATTTCATTTGGTTTTTTTGGTGCAGGGATATCCGTTATATACACAAGACAATTTATGAATGAGCAGGAACAACAGCTTATTTTGCAGTGTGAACGTTTTAAGGAAAGCGTGTCCAGCTTATACTTTACAGGTGTTGTGGACATGAGCCGAATGAGTTTTGAATTGCAGATAATGGAAAAATATATGGGTGCAAGTGTATTTTTTATGAATGATAAAGGGCAGGTAAGCCTTGTATCCCAAAGCGTTAACCAACAGTGGGTAGGGCAAACCATTACAGATGAAGCTGTAAGCATTGTTTTAGCTGGAAGAGTTGCAACGGTTAAGGGTAAAATTGGCGGAATGTTTAACGAAACTGTGCTTACAGTAGGTTATCCCATTGTTGTAGGAGACAAAATTATTGGTGGAGTTTTCATGTGCAAGCCAATAACGGTTTTGCAAGAAGCCATAAAGGATATGCGTGCAGTTGTTGTTGGATGCATGATACCCGTTTTTATAATTGGAGCAATGCTTATTTATTATTCAACAAAGCGTATAATTATGCCCCTTAGAGATATGAATGATGCGGCTAAAATAATTGCTGATGGAAATTTTCAAAACAGAATTCAAGTGGAAAGCGGAGACGAAGTTGGGCAGTTGGCACAAAGTTTTAATTATATGGCTGAAAGCCTTGAGAAAACTGAAAACAGCAGACAAAAGTTTATTGCTAATATTTCCCACGATTTACGCTCGCCGTTAACCAGCATACAAGGTTTTATTAGTGCTATTGCAGACGGAACAATTCCGCCTGAAAGGCAAAGTCATTATCTTAACATAGTTTTAGAGGAAACAGCAAGGCTTACAAAGCTTGCTAATGATATGACGGATTTAAGCAAGGTAGAGGCTGGGGCAATTAGCCTTGAAGTTTGCGAATTTGATATAAATGATATGATTAGGGATAGCCTTAATGTTTTTGAAACCCGTCTTTCAGCAAAAAAAATACGTACACAGGCGGTTTTTGCTGAAGAGATTACTGTGGTTTTGGCAGACCCAAACATGATACAACGTGTTATTCAAAATTTGTTAGACAATGCCATTAAATTTACACCGCAGGATGGAGAAATAACAGTTGAAACAACTGTTAAGAGCCAAAAAGTTTTTGTTTCTGTTAGGGATAACGGCGAAGGAATTAGCCGAGAGGAACAGAAAAAGGTGTTTGAAAGGTTTTTTAAGGCGGACTCAAGCCGTGGGTTGGACAAGGGTGGAATTGGTCTTGGCTTATCCATAGTAAAAGAATTTATTAAGGCACATGGCGAAAAAATTGAAGTAAAAAGCAATGAAAATGTTGGTACAGAGTTTACGTTCAGCCTAAAAAAGATTGAAACGAAATAAAAAGGGTTTATGGCAAAAGACTGAGAAGTTGTTTACTATATGTCATAAGTCTTTTCATAAAATATAATAATATTTTTTGAGAGGAAACATTGTTGAAATTTGACAATGTTTTTTGTTTTTGATATTATCTTCTTCGGAATGTCATTATTTAATTATATTAGGAGGGTATTTAAATGAGTTTTTTTGAAAAGCAGTTTAAGCTTCAAGAGAACAAAACGAGTGTAAAAACTGAAGTTTATGCCGGAATTACAACATTTATGACTATGGCATATATTCTTATTGTAAACCCCAGCATATTAAGTGCTACAGGTATGGATGCAGGTGCTTTATTAACAGCAACAGCAATTGCTTCTGCTTTGGGAACACTTTGCATGGCTGTATTTGCAAACTATCCTTTTGCACTTGCACCGGGCATGGGTCTGAATGCATACTTTGCTTTTACAGTTGTTTTGCAGTATGGGTATTCATGGCAAACAGCGTTAGCAGCCGTATTTATAGAGGGTATTATTTTTATTTTGCTTTCCCTTGTAAATGTTAGGGAGGCTATTTTTAATGCTATACCTAAAAATTTAAAAGCGTCTACAAGTGTTGGAATTGGTTTATTTATTGCTTTTATTGGTATGCAGAATGCAGGTATTATTGTGGATAATTCTGCTACCCTTGTTGGTATTGGTAATGTAAAAACAGTGCCTGTTGCTCTTGCACTTATTGGTACATTAATTACAGTTGCTTTGGTAATTAAAAAAGTACGTGGTGCACTTTTATGGGGAATTATTATAACTTATGTTTTGGGTATTATATGTGAATTAACAGGAATTTACGTAGTTAATATTGAGGCAGGAATGTATTCACTTATACCTGGTGGAGTGGTTTCTATGCCACCTTCAATTTTACCAGTGTTCGGGAAGCTTGATTTTTCAAATATTTTTTCACTGGAATTTGTAACAGTTATATTCTCATTCCTATTTGTTGACCTTTTTGACACTTTGGGTACGCTTATTGGTGTTTCAACAAAAGCTGGATATTTGGACAAGGAAGGCAAATTACCTAGAATTAAAGGTGCATTATTGGCGGACGCAGTAGGTACAACAGCAGGTGCTGTTCTTGGAACATCAACAGTTACTACCTTTGTTGAAAGTGCATCAGGTGTTGCAGACGGTGGAAGAACGGGTCTTACATCAGCTGTTACTGGGTTGCTATTTTTGCTTGCTCTGTTCTTTTCTCCAATTATTACAGCCATTCCTTCTTTTGCCACAACACCAGCACTTATTGTAGTTGGTTTGTTTATGATGGAACAGGTTGTAAATATTAATTTTAGCGACTACACTGAAGGATTCCCAGCATTCATCGGAATATTGATGATGGTGGTTGCTTACAGTATTTCAGAAGGACTTATTTTTGGTGTTATTTCTTATGTTGCATTAAAATTCCTCTCTGGCAGAAGCAAGGAACTTAACCCAGTTATTATTATAATTGCAATTTTATTTTTATTAAAACTTATAATGTAGGGTATACTATTTGTATATATATGCTTGACTTTTTTCTAAACAGCTTGTAGAATTATGGTGTAAATATACAAAATATTTTTCCATATAACTGGCGGAAGTGGATTTAACCACAGGGAGTATGGATTTTCTAAGCCGACCGCCTGGGCATTTGACATTAATCATGCACAGGTATTCGGCTTTTTTTATGCGGAAAACAGTGCCAAATTTAATTTTCTTAGGAGGAGTTAAAATGAAAAGAGCATTAATCAGCGTTTCGGACAAAACAGGTGTTATTGATTTTTCCAAGGAGCTTGTTGCCCTTGGTTGGGAAATTATTTCTACAGGTGGTACACACAAGGCTTTGGAAGATGCAGGTTTGAAGGTAACAGGTATATCAGATGTAACAGGTTTTCCAGAATGCCTTGACGGACGTGTTAAAACCTTACACCCTTCAATTCATGCAGGTGTGCTTGCAATAAGAGAAAATGCAGAACACATGAAACAGCTGGAGGAGCTTAAAATTGACACCATAGACATGGTAGTTGTAAACCTTTACCCTTTTAAACAGACAATTCTGAAAGAAAATGTTGAGCGTGAGGACGCTATTGAAAACATTGACATTGGCGGTCCTACAATGATTAGAGCGGCTGCAAAGAATTATCAAGACGTGGCAGTAGTTGTTGACCCTGCGGACTATGGCAAAATTTTGGAAGAACTTAAAGCAGACGGTGAAGTAACTGCAAAAACAAAATTCTATCTTAGCACAAAGGTGTTTATGCACACAGCACATTACGATAGCCTTATTGCAGGATATATGATGAAAGAAGCTGGAATTACAGGTTTTCCAGACACCATTTCCCTTACCTACGAAAAGGTTCAGGAAATGCGTTATGGTGAAAATCCTCACCAAAAAGCAGCTTTCTACAAAGAGGTTGGCAATACAAAGGGTATGCTTACCAATGCAAAACAGCTTCATGGCAAGGAATTATCCTTTAACAATATTAACGACATGAATGGTGCGTTGGAGCTTTTGAAGGAATATAGTGAGCCTACTGTAGTTGCTTGCAAGCACGCAAATCCATGTGGTGTTGCCAGTGCGGATACTATTCATGAGGCATATGTAAAGGCTTATGAAAGCGACCCAGTATCAATTTTCGGCGGTATTATTGTTGCCAATAGAGAGATTGACAAAGCTACTGCAGAGGAAATTGCAAAGATATTTGTTGAGATAGTTGTTGCTCCATCTTTTACAGAGGAAGCATTTGAAATTATATCTAAGAAAAAGAACATCAGAATTATGGAACTAAAAGACATTATGGAAAAACAGCCTGTTGGTTCTATTGACATAAAGAAAGTATCTGGCGGAATTTTGGTACAGGATGTAGATACACCACTTTACAATGAAGAAGAATTAAAGGTAGTTACAAAGAAAGCACCTACTGAAAAAGAATTGGAAGACCTTAAATTTGCATTTAAAATGGTTAAATATGTTAAATCTAACGGTATTGCTATTGCCAAAGACAAGAGGTCTATTGGAATTGGACCAGGACAGGTGAATAGAATTTGGGCTTGTCAACAGGCTATTGAACATGGAACAAACCATTTAGGTGCAGAATTTGTTAAAGGTGCGGCTTTGGCAAGTGATGCGTTTTTCCCATTCCCAGACTGTGTAGAAGAATGTGCAAAAGCTGGAATTACAGCAATTGTTACACCTGGTGGTTCTGTAAACGACCAGCTTTCCATTGATGCTTGTGACAAGTACGGAATTGCAATGGTGTTTGTTGGCATGCGTCATTTTAGACACTAAAAATGGTGTCGAAAATGATTTCGACACCATTTAAATCAAGTCGCAAGTCGACTTGATTTAGGTTATGGCAAGATAAAAGTCAGTATTTTCAAATCAGGCTTAAAAGCTTTGAAAATACTGACTTTTTGCGTTCCAGCGGGAATGAATTCCGCCTACACGATTCCAGTTGGGAACTCTTTGTTCCCAAACCCTCAGTTGTTTATTAAATTTGAAGTCTAATTATAAATTGGAATAAATTAATTCTAATTAATCACTGTTTTTCAAGGTTTAGCAAATATTCTTTTACTGCAAGTCCACCACCGTAGCCTGTTAGGCTTCCATTTGCACCTATTATGCGGTGGCAAGGAATTATTATGGAAATTGGGTTGCGATTATTTGCACCGCCTACTGCGCGCACGGCTTTTGGATTATTTATAGCTGCTGCAATGTAACCATAGGTTTTAGTTTCGCCGTAAGGTACTGTTTGCAAAGCTCTCCAAACTTTTAGCTGAAAAGCAGTACCCTTTGGATTAAGATTCAAGTTGAACTCTTTTCTTTTTCCACTGAAGTACTCATCTAGCTGTATTTTGCATTTTTCCATTTCATCCAAGGGTGTGCCTATGTTTTCAAATTCATTTTTCACAAAGAACAATCCAGTTATTGAATTTTCTTCGCCTTCAATTTTAAGTATCCCTACAGGAGATTTATAGAAAAGTACATTTTTCATAATAAACACGTCCTTTCATAAAACAAGTATAGTACAGGTTTTATGAAAGGACAATGACTTAGTTAACAGTTTGGTTATTTTGTGTAGGTTCTGGAAGTTTTTTAAGATAAATATTGTTATCGTGTATTTCTGCAGTGTGGGTAATAAGGTTATCTAGCGAGATATAGTTTTCATCATAAAAATTAACCTCCGCCATGTCTGGAATATCGCCAAATAATTCTATAAACAAAGACCTATGGGCATATGCTTTTCCGTCTGCTATTATTCCACTAAATTCAGATTTAACAAATAGCTGGGGTGGGGCTGTAAATATTTTAAGAGCATTATTATAAGCTGTGATAAGTGTAGGTTCTGTTGTGATTCGGTAGTCGTTACATTGAACAGATGATGGACTTCCTACAGAAAAATCCACATCAGTGTATAAAACCGCTTTCACTTGTGGATAGCTTTGCACAAGTCCCGTATAAATGTTAACAAGTGTTTCAGCTGTTTGCTCTGTGGTGTAGGAATGATTGGCAGTGGAGTAGTGGCTTACCCCTAAGGATGTAACGAAAATGTCTTTATCTGTATAAAAACACAAATAATCCAGTGCAGAAAACAAACTGTCTTCACTATCATCAGGGTTCTGATAATGGCTTAAACCTACAATATCAAAGCACTCAGTATCCGGGCAGAAGCTCATGTTATAACGAACATCATCGGAAGGGATGCTCCACACAAGGGTAACATTGGGTGCATTTTTACGAAATATTTTTGCGGCATTATTCCACTGTTGTGTATAGTTATTTGTGTTTGCGTATAAGCGTGAACCAAAGGGAAATAGATTTAGATAAATGGGTATATTAAGTGTACCAAAGCTTTGGGCAAGGCTAATTAATCTGTTATCCGTTGGAAAAAATCCGTTATCTGCTGTTAGCGTAATTAATGGCGTTTTATCCAGTATGAAGCAGTGCAGAACATCAGAAATTGGAAAAGTATCTGCAGTTGTCATTTCAAATCCATAAATGGTGTTAGCAGATGTATTATTTTCCACAGTTTCTATTGTTGTATATAAAGACGAATCAGTAATAGAAAAACCAGCAAGAGGCGGCGTTGTAATGGAATTTTCTATATAAATATTACATGTGGTATAAGACGGAGAATTATGGTTACTATCAGCCAGTTCCATAAGTTTAGAAGAATTATTACAGCCGCAAAGGCTAAAGATAAGTAGAATAGTTATTATTTTTTTCATGTTGCACCTCCTTTAAATATTTTTGCCGTCTTTTTGATGGTATATACCTCATATAATAGGTTTAAGGAGGAAGTTAACATGAGAAAAAAGGGCTTTCAGTACAAGCGGTTTATAAAAAACTTTTTAGCCTCAGTTGGGGCATGGACATTGATGGCAGTTGTGATATGTAATTTTATTGGTGTGGATAAAATTACTGCCGTTGCTTTAGGAGAAATTAAGAAGCAAAGTGTGGATACACAGGATACTGGTAAGGCGGTGTTTGGTTTCGAGAATACCAAAAATGAGGCTAATGATGAAGCAGTCATTCTTCAAACTTTAAATTACGACGAACTTAATCTTCAACCGGAAACAGACAAAAGCATTCAAACTCCTAGTGGAAAAATTAATATAACAAAAGAAGATTTACAAAAACTATCAGACATAGATTATCTTAGAAGAAATTTTTATACGATAGACAAGCGAACAAACTTAGAAGCTAATGATATAAAACCAGAAGAATTTATAAACATGGATTTGTCTATAGATAATAAAAAAGATGGTCCCAAAATACTTATTTTTCATACCCATTCACAAGAAATGTATGCCGATAGTGATGAATCAAAGGGAATTAGCGAAGGGGTATATGGTGCAGGTGAAAGGTTAAAAGAAACGTTGGAAAACAAATATGGAATAGAGGTTATACATGATGACGGTAAGTATGATGTTGTGGATGGGAAAAGACATGTACTTGGGTCTTATGAGCGTATGGAGCCTTACATAACCAAGATAATTAAAGATAACCCGTCTATTCAAGTAGCCATTGATATTCATCGTGACGGTGTAAATGAGAATACACATCTTGTAGCTGAAGCAGGTGGAAAACAATGTGCTCAGGTTATGTTTTTTAATGGACTGTGCAAGGTTTATGATAACGGGAAACTTGTACCAACACCTGGGCTTGAGAATAAATATCTTAAGGATAATCTTGCATTCAGTTTTAACATGCAGTTAATGGCAAATGAAATGTATCCAAATTTTACGAGAAGAGGTTATCTTAACGCCTATCGGTACAGTCTTCATATGCTACCTAAAAGTTTAGAAATTGAGGTTGGTGCCCAGACCAACACTAAAGAGGAGGCATTCAATGCAATGGAGCCACTAGCTGACGTATTGGCATCAGTTATTTTGAAATGAATAAAAAAACAAATGCTTCAAATAATAAGCCCATGATAAATTTTATTTATTTTGGGCTTATTGGTTTTATTATGGAAATTTTGTGGACGGGTTTTTGTTCACTTATTAACGGAGACCTTACTATGAAAAGCACAACCTCCCTATGGATGTTTTTTATATATGGTTTGGCTGTTTTTCTTGAACCGCTGTTTATACTTTTAGCTGGAGTACCAATAATAGTAAGAGGAATGATTTATATGGCACTTATTTTCAGTGCAGAGTATACAACAGGGTATTTTTTGGAAAGGAGTATTGGGCAATGCCCTTGGAATTACGGAAGTGGAAGTTTTAGCGTGTATGGGCTTATACGGTTAGATTATATGCCTATCTGGTTTGCTGTAGGATTATTTTATGAATATATATATTTTCTAATAGTTTAAACTTTGTTGCACATATACCGTATGTTCTTGTATAATTAAAATTAAAGGGGGAAATTTTATGCCGACAGGACAAATGCCAAACAATGGCAAGCAAAATGATACAAAAACGCTTATACGGTTTATGCTTATTGCACTTGTAGTAACAAGTGTGCTTAATATATTCTTAGCCTCTGCTAGCACCAGAACTGTAACGCAGATTAAATACAGCGACTTTACTAACATGCTTGAAGAGGGCAAGGTTGGTTATGTTGAAATTGATGACGACAGGCTTATAATTACAGAAGTGGATGACTCCAATAGTACAGAAGTTAACCTTTACAAAGGGGCAAAACGCTACTATACAGGCCGTATAGATGACCCGAGTTTAAAGGAAAATTTAGATAAAATGGGTGTGGAATACGATACACCTGTGGATACAAGTTCACCTATTCTTGAATTCATAACAACGTGGATATTACCTATTTTGCTTATTTATGGTGTGTTTAGTTTATTTATGCGTTCTTACAGCAAAAAAATGGGTGGAGGACCTATGGCTTTCGGCAAAAACAATGCAAAAATATTTGCTCAAAAAGAAACGGGTGTAACCTTTGCGGATGTTGCGGGGCAGGAAGAAGCGAAGGAAAGCCTTACGGAAATTGTAGACTTTTTGCATAATTCTGACAAGTATATAAAGGTTGGGGCAAAGTTACCAAAGGGTGCATTACTAGTTGGACCTCCTGGAACAGGAAAAACCCTTTTAGCAAAGGCTGTTGCAGGTGAGGCTAATGTTCCTTTTTATTCCCTTTCAGGTTCGGACTTTGTGGAAATGTTTGTAGGTGTTGGGGCTTCACGTGTTAGGGACTTATTTAAACAGGCGGTGGAAAATGCACCATGCATTGTTTTCATTGATGAAATTGATGCAATTGGTAAAAGCCGTGATAATCAGGTGGGCTCTAATGACGAACGTGAGCAGACGTTAAATCAGCTTTTAAGTGAGATGGATGGCTTTGATGCCAGCAAAGGTGTTGTTATTTTAGGTGCAACCAACAGACCAGAGGTTTTGGACAAGGCACTTTTAAGACCTGGTCGATTTGACAGACGTGTTATTGTTGACAAACCAGACCTAAAGGGAAGAGAACAAATTTTGGCAGTACACATAAAAGATGTTAAATTGGATACTGATGTTGACTTACACCATGTTGCTCTTGCTACTAGTGGTGGTGTAGGTGCAGACCTTGCAAATATTGTAAACGAAGCGGCGTTACGTGCGGTACGATTAGGTCGTACAACCGTTAACCAAAGTGATTTTATGGAAGCGGTTGAAGTTATTATTGCAGGCAAAGAGAAAAAAGACCGTATTATGAACGAAAAGGAAAGAAAAATAGTTGCATACCACGAGGTTGGTCATGCCCTTGCAACTGCCATGCAAAAGCATTCTCAGCCGGTGCAAAAGATTACTATTGTACCACGAACTATGGGTTCCCTTGGGTACACAATGCAAATGCCTGAAGAAGAAAGATTTCTTATGACTAAAGAAGAACTTCTTGACCAGATTACAACACTTGTTGCTGGACGTGCCGCAGAAGAGGTTATATTTAACACAGCTACTACTGGTGCAAGCAACGACATTGAGCGTGCAACGGCAATGGCAAGAAGCATGGTAACCCAATACGGTATGAGCAACAGGTTCGGCATGATGGGTCTTGAAAGTATTCAGAATAAATATCTTGATGGACGAAGTGTTGCAACCTGTTCCGAGACAACATCTACTGTAGTGGATGAAGAAGTTTTTAAAATACTAAATGCGGCACACAAAAGAGCAGTTGAATTTCTTAAGGATAATGAAGAGGCTTTGCATCGCATAGCTTTATTCCTTTTAGAAAAAGAAACCATAACTGGGGAAGAATTTATGGAAATTTTGAACAACAAATGATATACTTATTAGACTGAGTTATTAATTAAAAAAGGATAAGACTAAAAGGCTCTAAATAAAACTTTGCTGCTTCTTTACAGCCTGGGTTTAAAGTGAGCATTAGTCTTATCCTATATTTGTAAAAGGAGATTAACATGAAAAAGTTAGATTATTCAGTTGTTTTATTTGACCTTGATGGTACGGTTATTGATTCTTTGAAGGGCATAATGAATGCCATGAACTACAGTTTCGCAAAGATGGGGTTAAGTGAAATAGCTGAGCAGGATTTTCTTCCATTTATTGGCCCGCCAATTATAAATACATTGCAAAAGCACTTTGGTATGGATTTGGAAACTGCAAACAAAACCATAGAGTATTATCATGAATATTACAAGGAAACAGGTTGGAAGGAATGCACATTATATAACGGTATGAAGCAGCTTTTTGAAAACCTTCGAGAAAAAGGGAAAAAGCTTGCACTGGCAACCAACAAACCTAATTATTATGCAAAGCAAATACTTAAACACCATGATGTGGACAAGTATTTTCATTATATTGGTGGAACAGATGTGGAAAAGGGCATTGTAAACAAAACCCTCGTAATTGAGGATTGCCTTAATAGGCTTGATATTACAGACAAAAATAGTGTTATTATGGTTGGTGATAGGCGTTTTGATGTTGATGGTGCATTTGGTGCAGGAATAAAAACCATTGGTGTTACATATGGATATGGTGACAGGGAAGAACTTACCCAGTGTGGAGCACTTATTATTGTGGATACTGCCAAAGAGGTGGATGAACTATTTTAACAGTATGTCACTTTTAGAGAAGATATAAAAACATTAGGTAAAACTATTGCATTTTACCCTCAAATATGGTACTAAATATAGGTAGAGTTTTGTTTGAATTAGACGTTCACAGCTTGTTAATGAGTGGACGTTTTATTTATTTATTTTAGAAAATAACTTAATGTTATTATTATAGAGAGGAACGTGGATTATGGAAAAGATAGCGTTATCTGAAATTTATGGTATTAACGTATTTAACGATGCGGTAATGACAGAGCGTTTACCTAAAAAGGTTTATGCCGAGCTTAAAAAGACTATTAAAAATGGAGAATCTCTTACAGCATATGTAGCCGAAGTTGTGGCAAATGCCATGAAAGACTGGGCAATTGAAAGAGGTGCAACACACTACACACATTGGTTTCAGCCTATGACGGGTATTACTGCTGAAAAGCATGAAGCTTTTTTAACACCTGTTGGTGATGGCAAGGCGATTGCAGAGTTTAGCGGCAAGGAGCTTATTCGTGGTGAGTCTGATGCATCTAGTTTTCCTTCTGGCGGACTTCGTGCAACATTTGAGGCAAGAGGTTACACTGCATGGGATTGTACATCACCGGCATTTTTAAAGGAAGATGCATCTGGGTTAACACTTTGTATTCCTACTGCGTTTTGTTCATACACTGGTGAAGCATTAGACAAAAAGACTCCTCTTCTTCGTTCTATGGAGGCTATAAATACACAAGCTATTCGTGTTCTAAGACTTTTTGGCGACAAACAAACTCAAAGAATTATTACATCTGTAGGGCCAGAGCAGGAATACTTCCTTATTGATAAGCAAATGTACAAAAAAAGAAAAGACCTTATTTTTACTGGACGTACTCTTTTTGGTGCATTACCTCCAAAAGGGCAAGAGCTTGACGACCATTACTACGGAACTATTCGTGAGAATGTTTCCTGCTACATGCACGAGTTAAACAGAGAACTTTGGAAGCTTGGAATTTCAGCTAAAACACAACATAACGAAGTTGCTCCATGCCAGCATGAGCTTGCCCCTATATACACAGACACAAATACAGCAACAGACCACAACCAGTTGATAATGGAAGCGATGAAACGTATTGCAAGCCATTTTGACCTTGTATGCCTATTACACGAAAAGCCATTTTCTGGTGTTAATGGTTCTGGCAAGCACAACAACTGGTCAATTTCTACTGATGGAGGACAAAATCTTTTAGAACCAGGTAAAAATCCACACAGAAACCTTAAGTTTTTACTTTTCCTTGTTGCAGTTATTAAGGCGGTAGACGTTCATGCCGACCTTTTGCGTATTTCTGCGGCAAACCCAGGCAACGACCATCGTCTTGGTGCAAACGAAGCACCACCTGCAATTATTTCAATCTTCCTTGGCGACCAGCTTGAGGATATTTTGGAGCAAATTGAGTGTGGTGAGCTGAACAACAGTATTCAGGGCGGGGAAATGAGCATTGGTGTAAGCACAATGCCTTCACTTAAAAAGGATGCTACGGACAGAAACAGAACTTCTCCTTTTGCCTTTACAGGAAACAAATTTGAATTTAGAATGTTAGGCTCTAGCGATTCTATTGCTTGCCCAAATTATATATTAAACACCGTTGTTGCAGATGTACTTGAAGAGTTTGCTGATAAGCTTGAGGGTGCAGATGACTTTGAAAAAGAGGCTATGGAACTTATAAGAGAAACTGTTAAGCAACATAAAAGAATTGTGTTTAACGGCAACGGATATTCTGACGAGTGGGTAGAAGAAGCAGAAAGAAGAGGGTTACCAAACATTAACTGTATGGTTGATGCAATACCTGCAATTAAAAGTGAAAAGGCAGTTAAGCTTTTTGAAAAACACCATGTACTTACAAAGGCAGAGTGTAATTCAAGAGCTGACATACTTTATGAAGAATACACAAAGCAAATTAATATTGAAGCAAGAACTATGATTGAAATGGTACTTAAACAGATTAGACCTGCAGTTATTAGCTATACTAAAGAGCTTGCAGATACTGTTATTGCCCTGAAAGAGGCTGGTGTAGATGCAACTGCATCAACTAAACTTTTGAAGGAAATCACAAGCCAACTAAATGCTATGGATGAAGCACTTGAAACGTTGCGTACTGTACTTGATGAGGTAAGCAAAATTGAGGTTATAACACAACAGGCACATGAATTTAGGTATAAGGTTTTTCCAGCTATGGAAGCTTTAAGAGTTCCTGCTGACAAACTTGAAATGCTTGTAGATGAAAAGAAATGGCCAATTCCAACTTACGGAGATTTGTTGTTTTACGTATAATAAGAGACATATTTAAGTTTCAATATCGCAAATAATAATAAAAACTAAAAGATAAATGTAAATATTTTATGATTACGCACCTAATACCAATTTAAAATTGATATTAGGTGTATTTTTGTTTTATAATTACATTTTTTTCTTCTTAGTGATATAATTATGTGCAGGTTATTACCTGATTATTTAATTATTGGTTTTAAGGAGTGAAGTTAAAGTGGCAGATAATTCAGGAAGTAAAAATGGTAAAAATAAAGCTGTTGTATGGTTTGCTGTTGTGATTTTGTCTATAATAGCATTATGGGTTGGTAACACCATAGTAACAAAAGATTTTCAGCTCTTTAGTGATTCTGGCGGAATGAATGTTAGGGGAAAAGTTGTTGAGATTATAGACGATTCATCTCAGGAGCAATCATTTGGTGGAACTGAAACTTTTACAAGCCATACAATTACATTTAGTTGCAAAATAGAGAATGGTGTGCATGCAGGTGAAATTTTTACAGCAGAACAGGCTTTAGACGATATATATGCAAGCAGTAATTTTCTTAAGGAAGTAGAAGTTGGTGATGATGTTATGCTATATAATGGGGATTCCCTAGTGGTCTCAAGTTCCGTATGGAACTTCGTAGATTATTACCGTTTTAACAAAATTGTTGTTTTAGGGTTAGTTTTTGCGGCTCTAATTTTAATTATTGGTCGTGGAAAGGGTGTTAATACACTACTTTCTTTATGTCTTACATTCTTATTTATATTTTTTGTTTTCGTTCCATCTGTTATGAATGGGTATAATGTATATATTTGGGTATCTATTACTTGTATTTATACAATTGTTATGACGCTGATGTTAGTGAGTGGTGCAAGCAGAAAAACATTAGCTACTATTATTGGGTGTATGTCAGGTACTGTTTTTTCGGCAATTACTACAAGTACTATGAGCAATATCTTAAATCTTACAGGGTTTGTGGACGAGCATTCAATATATTTGTCTATGCTTAACCCAGATAAACCAATTGACCTTACAGCCATTATTTTTGCGGCAATTACCATTGGTGCAATGGGTGCTATTATGGATGTTGCTATGGATATTGCGTCATCACTTTGGGAAATTTGCCAACATGTTCCTAATATAACTTTCAAAAAGTTGTTTAAAAGTGGTATGCGTATAGGGCGGGACATTATGGGCACAATGGCAAACACACTTGTACTTGCGTACATTGGAAGTTCTATGGCAAGCTTTATGTTGCTTATAACTTATTCAAGTTCTATGATGCACTTGCTAAACAGAGAAATAATTATAACGGAACTTTTACAGGCACTTACAGGTAGTTTAGCAATATTACTTACTATTCCTTTAACGGTAATAGTTTGTGGATTTATATACCTGAAAAAAGAGAACTATATTGCACCTAAAAAAAGTACCCCTGAAATGTGCTATTGGGAAAAGTCAAAATAGAAAGATGATTTATATATGCCCGCTTAATGTATTTGATATTATACATGAAAAACCTTTTAACAGTGTGGTATAATAAAAAATATGTACGTGTTGGAATCTAGTTGGGGGAAAAGGTATGACATTTTTACAGCTAAATTATATTTCTGAAATTTATAATTGCGGTTCTATAAATAAGGCGGCACAAAACCTTTTTGTGTCACAAAGCAGTCTTTCAAGCTCAATACGAGAATTGGAAGAGGAAATTGGCATACAAATTTTTATACGCAGCAACAGAGGGATAACACTTACAGAGGATGGGCAAGAATTTCTAACCAGAATTAGACCAATACTGGAGCAACAGCGTAAGATAGAAAGATTTTATTCCGACCGTAACAGCGAAGAAAGTGTAAGGCTTAGTATATCGGCACAAAGGTATCCGTTTTGTGCAAAGGCATTTGTGGAGTTTTTAAAGCATCAAGAGATATCAGGGTACGAATTCTCCTTTAAAGAAACAGACATGGATAAAGTAATTGAAGATGTATCGGAACGCAAAAGTGATATAGGAATAATTTTTCTTTCGGATATGACAGAAAAATTTATGAACCGCGTACTTAATTCCAATGAATTGGAATTTAAGGAAATTAAGAGAATAAGACCACATGTGTTTTTAAGAAAAACGCATCCTCTTGCTGGAAGTGAAGAAATTTCTGTAAGAGAACTTACAGAATACCCATATGTGGTTTTTGCAAAGAAAAATAACACCTCTTTTAATTTTTCTGAGGAGGTTGTGTTATCTGGACCAAATGAGTTTAAAAAAATAATTTACGTTAATGACCGTGCCACTGCTTATAACATAATGTCTCACAGTGATGCTTTTTCTACAGGCAGTGGGCTTTTGCCAGAAGGATACTGCCCTTCGGAGCTAAAATCTATACCAATAAAAGATGATTTAGATTTTATGAGGTTTGGGTGGATTAAAATAAAAGATTTAAATATAAGTCCTAAGGCAGAGGAATTTATCAAGCTATTAGAAAAGGGAATAAAGGAAATGGCATAGCCGTATGGTTATAAAGTATAATAAACGTAAAGAGGTACACTTATATTTTTCAAGTGTACCTCTTTTGTATAATAAACATTTTTAGTTTAAAGTCCTGTACCAGCTGACTTATTTAAAGATGCATCTTCAGCTTTCCATTCTTTAAAGTTCCAAGGGCGTTTTTTAATAACACCATCAGCAAAAGGAACGAAGAGAGAAATGATTGTAAATACTGCAAGAAGCTGTTGGTACCATAATAATGGGAAAAGGTCTAACGGGCTTATTGGACTTGCAACACCTGCTGTAAGGCTGCATGCAAGAAGAATCTGTGCACCGTAAGGGATAAAGCCTTGGAAAATACAAGTCCAAATATCCAAAAGAGAAGCGCTTCTTCTTGGGTCAACCTCAAATTTTTCACAGATTCCTTTTGCGATAGGGCCTGTTATGATAATAGCAATGGTATTATTTGCTGTTGCCATATCTGCTACAGAGGCTATTGCCGCAATACCAATTTCTGCTGAGCGTTTACCTTTAATGAGACCTTGTATTTTTTCAAGAACCCACTGAAGCCCACCATTTTTAGTAACCATATGTGCAAGACCGCCTGTGAATAATGAAAGAAGAAAAATTTCTGTCATACCTGTAAAGCCGCCATATACATTTTGTGCAAAACCTAGAGGGGTTATATCTCCATAAGCTATGCCTATTATACCAGCAATAATAACACCTGAGCCTAATGTAAGGAATACATTAAAGCCAATTACTGCCATTACAAGTACAAAGACATAAGGAAGAACTTTAATAAAGTTAAATTCTAATGCCTCAACTGGTACTATAGTTTCAGGTCTGCCCAAAAAAAGCAGAAGTATAAAAGTAAGAACTGCCGCAGGAAGTGCAATAAAAAAGTTAACCTTAAATTTATCTCTCATTTCGCAGCCCTGTGTTCTTGTGGCTGCTATAGTTGTATCGGAAATTATTGAAAGGTTATCGCCGAACATTGCACCACCAACTACAGCTGCAACCATAAGAGTAAGGCTAAGGCCTGCTTTATCTGCAGTTGCAATGGCAATAGGGCCAATTGTTCCAATTGTACCCATTGATGAACCTGTTGAAACAGCAAGGAAAGATGCAATTACAAACATGCCTGCTGTTATGTACTGTGCTGGTATAACTGATAGTCCCAAGTTAACAGTTGCATCTACACCACCCATAGATTTAGCTACAACGGCAAAAGCACCTGCAAAAAGGTAGATAA
>JAQVIB010000008.1 GCA_028695945.1 Lachnospiraceae bacterium | reverse complement strand
CCCCAAAATGCTATTTGAAACAAATTTGTATAAAATAACTATTAAAATAGTTATTTTAACTACTCCCTTTACTACATCAAATGCACTTTTAGCCGAAAACAGTCTTTTAAATCCCTCAATAGGGTTAAGTCTGTTAAACTTAGGCTTCAAACTGTCAGTAACAAACATCGGCTTTGTTTGAGCAACCGTTGCTACTATTGCCAAAAATCCAGCTGCTACAAGCAACGGAAAACCAATTTTTAAAAAAGCAAAAATCAGTTCTCTTGTTATGTCTTTAAGCATATCTTCCGTAAGTTCCGTTTCAACTGCCGCTAAATTAAAAAAAGTATTAATAACCTGTTTTAAAGTATCTATCATAAACGGGAAAATAACTTTGAGGAAAAAAAACATACCTATTATTGAAACAATAGTGATAACATCCTTGCTCATTAATACGTTACCTTTTTTTCGCTCGTCCTTCCGTCGTTTGGGCGATGCTTTTTCGGTTTTGGAATCACTACCTGCCACCAGTCATCCCCCCTTTCATCGTCCTAAAACATCAAACCAAAAGCTGAAGTGCATTTCTTAAATGTTCCATCATAACAAATATCAATTGCTGTACAAAATCTGTCATTGGCGTAAAAAGCATAAGCATAAGGCAAAGCCCTACAAATATTTTAAGCTGAATATTAACAACAAATATATTTATCTGGGGTATAGCCTTCATTAAAAGACCCATACCTATTGTGCAAAGAAACTCTATTGCAACAACTGGAAATGCCATTTTCACAGCAAACTCAGTACACATAACAAATATATCCAAAATGCTTTCAGTCAGTTTTGGCCCCAAAGTTACACTGCCGTAAGGCACTATCTTGTGGGATGTAATCAAAATATTAATTAAAGCCACATGGGCATCAATTGCAAAAAACAGAAGCATGTACAGTGCATTGTAGAATGTACTGCTAAGGGATATTGATGAATTACTTTGGGCATCAAATATCTTAGACATGGAAATGCCCATCTCCATATCTATAAAGTCACCTGCAAAAATAATTACATAGGAAAACAATGTAATTATAAATCCTATTACATAACCTGATGCAAATTCTTTCAGCAGTATTACGCCATATTCCAAAAAAGATGTCGGCATAATATCTGGTGCAGGTGTTACTGTATAAACAATTACCGTAAGTGCTATAATCAAACCTGTTTTAACTTGCATAGGAACATTCTGCCTTGCAAATATAGGATTTAATAGTACAAACCCAGACATTCTCATAAACACTAATGAGAGAAAAATAAAATTGGTATAGTCATTCATATATTCCAATTCCTCCAAGCCTGTCCTTTTTTAAATCATCATTTCAAAAAGCTGGTACAAAAAATCTTGCAATGTTTCAAGCATCCAAGGCCCTCCTACCAAAAGAAGCAAACCAATAATAGCAACCTTTGGTACAAAAGTAATAGTTTGCTCGTGAATTTGGGTTGCCGCCTGAATAATGGATATAAATACACCAATAACCATACTAAGCATAAGTATAGGCCCACCCAGCTTAATTGCAACAATAACAGCCCGCTGCATTATTTCAAGTACCTCTGAATTTGTCATCCTATTCACCCATTTCTAAAGCACATTGCGTAAATATTAATTTTATTATTTCACTGGAAACCTTTTATTAAAGTAGAGAATAAAAGCTGCCATCCATCCACAGTAATGAAAAGCAAAATCTTAAATGGCAGTGCAATTGTTGCCGGTGGCAACATAATCATACCCATAGACATAAGTGTACTTGACACTACAATGTCTATTAACAAAAACGGTAAAAATAACAAAAATCCAATAGTAAATGCACGTTTTAACTCACATGTAATAAAAGATGGAATAACTACCGTTAATGGCACTTTTAAATAGTCTCCGCCTTGCAGTTCTTCACCAGCAAAATCCATATACATATCTAAAGTGTCTACCTCAGTCTGCCTAAGCATAAACTCTTTAAGCGGCACAGATGCTTTATCCAATGCCTCTTTTTGAGTAATTTCCTCGTTTTTATAAGGAATATATGCCGTTTTATTCACCTCATCTATAACAGGCGACATAATGAAAAGGGTTAAAAAAAGGGCAATTCCCACCAACACATTGTTTGGAGGCGTTTGCTGCAAACCTAAGGCATTTCTTAAAAAAGACAACACAATTGTAATTCTTGTAAAAGATGTTGTCATAATAACAACCGAAGGCAATAGAGAAATAAATGTCAACATAAACAAAACTTCTAAAGACTGAACTCCATTGCCATTTATATTAATTAAAGCGTCATTCATAGCATGCTCCTTGGTAAACAAAAACTGTTTGCCCCTACTTTTGTTTTCCTAAAAATTTCAACACAAGCTTTTTAAATTCATCCTGCTTGGAAAAAGATGCTTTCTCCTCTAATTCCATATCCATACTTTTTGGAACAAAATCTTCAAGCTCTGTAACAAGCGTAATGCCTGTTGGTGAAACTGATAAAAGCAGATATTTTTTTTCTGCCTGTAAAACAATAATCGACTTATCCTGCGTAACTGCAAGGGTATCCAAAATTTTCATATACTTGGACCCTCGGGATGAAATTGCCTTACTTCCAATCCATTTTGTAGTTACGTAACTGAAATATAAAATTAAAACAACAATTACAAATGTAAAAATTATAGGTCCCATATCAGTAAAACCCCTCACACTCCTTTCAAAACATTGTGCATAATAAAATGTATACTTATACACTCAATCCCTAAAGAAGTGCCGTTTTCACTACACATCAAATGGACTACTTGCACCTGCTAAACCTAAATAAAATCAGCACAATATTAGTAAAAACCAAAATTTCTTTAGGGCAATGCCAAAATGACACGCCCTTGCATTATTATTGTAGTAGATACTATGTAAAAATTAATATAGTGCTGTGTTAAGTAATAAATTTAGTCCGAAAGTTTTAAAATTAGCCAAGAACAGTAGTAACAGTTTTCAAAATTCTATCTGGCTTGAATGGCTTAACAATGAAGTCCTTTGCCCCAAGCTTAATTGCTTCTATAACCATTGCTTCCTGACCCATAGCAGAACACATAACAACATTTGCACTTGCATCTATTGTTTTAATTGCTTTTAATGCAGAAAGACCATCCATATTAGGCATGGTTATATCCAGAATAACCAAATCGGGCTTAATTTCGTTGAACTTTGACACTGCCTCAACTCCATCTGCTGCTTCATAAAGGTCTGTAAACCCATTTTTCTGCAATGCATCCTTAATCATCATTCTCATAAACGCCGCGTCATCAACTAATAATATTTTAGACATTTAAATCCATCCTTCCAATCTTATCTCAATTTTATGGTTTAGTTTTATATTTTAATTTTTATTTAATATCTCAGTAATCCTCACGCCAAAGCAATCATCAACTACTACTACATCACCCTTGGCAATACATTGCCCATTAACAAATACATCCACTTGATCTCCAGCAAGGGTATCCAACACAACTAAAGACCCTTGGGAATATTCCAAAATTTCCTTAACATATTTCTTTGTTCGACCAATTTCCACCGATACCTCAAGTGCAACATCCATAAGCATATCCAAATTTTCAGGATGTTCTTGATTTGCCAAATTAACCGATGGCTCTTGTGCAAATGGTTTTACATTTACAACCTTAGGCTGTTGATAAACCGGCTGTTGATACTCGGGTTGCTGGTACACAGGCTGTTGATACACAGGCTGTGGTTGCTGTTGCATTGGTTGCGGTGCAGTTGGCTGTGGTGCTGTTCCTCCACCAAGAAGTTTCTCTATTTCATCTTGAGATAGTGCTCCTCCTGATGGCTTTGGTGGTTCTGGTTCAGATGCTCCGCCGCCATTAAGTAATTTTTCTATTTCATCTTGAGATAATGTTCCTCCTGATGGCTTTGCTGGTTCTGAAGAACCGCCACCACTAAGCACTTTTTCTATCTGCTCCTGTGACATAATACCAACTGCCTCTTGCGAAGCTTCCTCCCCTTCGTTATCCAACGAACTAGTACCAGGAATAGTGATTTGTTGTTCTTCCTCTCCCAGTCCTTGTCCCAAACCAACACAGGCTAGTAACTTTTTTGCTAAATCCAAAGTCATTACATTCAAAAATTCACTTGCAACAGCATCTTCAATATTAAGAGAAAAACTTACAACCACCATCTGGTCTTCAGCACCAAGATACTTTTCTTTAAAATCTGCAATGGTGTTAATTTCAAACGATTGCGGTGTTGATATATTAACAACCTCACCCAAAAATTCAGACAGTGCCGTAGAAGATGCACCCATCATTTGGTTCATAACCTCACAAACCGCACTCATATATAAGTCATTCAATTCAAACTCTTCTTCGGGTATTTCTGTACCCATAAGAATTTCTACAATTACTTTAACATCATGCTTTTTCAAAAGCATAACATTTTTTCCGCTAAGTCCAGATACATATACTATTTCCACGCCTACAGCAGGTTCCATGCTTTCAAGCTTAAATTCTTCCTTGCTAGAAACCTGAACTACGGGAATGGTTATGTCTACTCTTCTGCTTAACATTGTCGAAACTGCCGTTGCCGAAGCACCAAGGCTTATGTTTAGAATTTCGCCAATTGCATCTATTTCCATAGAGCTAAAAACATTTGACCCCATAAATTAAGTTCTTCCCTTCATGATACTCATAATTTTTTGCAAACATCGCTAATTCTTACTGCAATGTTTTTATTATGCACTCCTAACCTACCCTTAAACCACGTATTCTCGTCTATAAAAACATCCACATCCGAGTTTTTAGGCTTAATCATATTAATAATATCGCCTTCCTTTAAGTTGTAAACTTCTTTCAAAGATAATGAGGCATCCCCAATTTTTGCAGTAACATCCAGTGTTGATCCTTTAATAAATCCAAAAATTTGCTGAGTCGTTTTATCCTCATTTCCAACCAATTTTCCTCGTGGAGCTTTTTTACCTTCAATAATTGTAAACATACTAGATAGCAACGTAGCCGGAATACAAATATTCATCATTCCCGTGCTGCCGCTAACATCAATTTTCAAAACTACAATAACTACAATTTCATCAGTACGCATTTCTTGTAAAAGTCCGTTGGAAGTTTCAAATTTATTAATCTCAAATTCCACTTCCAAATAATTAGACCACGCGTCGCCCATTATTTCAACCAAATGCTTAACAATATTTTCGTATAAAGAAAGTTCAATATCTGTATATGTATACCCTGAGTAAGAATCCCTTTCTTCTTCTCCTGCTCCACCAAGCATTCTGTCAATCATATTCAGCATCATTGGTGCTGAAATATGCATATATATTGGTGTAACTTCTTCACTGCCTCTGAATTTTGCATTTATAACTGTAAGAGTATCCGTATCTGCAAGTGCATTACTAAACTCATAGTAACGTTCCTCTTCAACAGTTGCCAGTTCAACCTCGCTTGTAATACGCAAAAGGCTGTTAATTCTAGAAGAAGCAATTCTGGAATAACTTTCATAGGATGTTTTCAAAATATTTAATTTATCTTTTGTAAACTTTTTAGGGCTATAAAAATCATAATTGCGATACTTTTTTTCTTCACTTTTAGGCTGTGTATCATCAACACTGCCTCCAGCCACAACCGATGCAAGCAGTGCATCTATCTGACTTTGACTCAGTACTTCTGCCATCTATAGTTTTACCCTCCCGCATCATTTTTCTGGATTATTTAGGGAATCCATAACCTAAATTCAAGCTAAATATAGCTGTTTGTTTTTACATCGATTTTCTTGTAATAATAACATATAATTGCTCTTTTGTATGCAAAAATATAAACAATCAAATATTTTCTTTTATTGGAATTACTTTCAATCATTTTGTTATGGTGCATCTACACCATTAGCTTTTATTCCGTACACTTCTTCATAGTATTTATCTAATTTTCCCGCAACACCTTCATTTTTTGTAATAATAATTTCAACACGTCTGTTTTTTGCACGGCTTTCTGTAGTTTCAAAACTACTTATAGGCCTAAACTGACCGAACCCGCTGGAAACCATTTTGTATGGCTCAATTATATTTTTTTTCTGCATATATACCAAAACCTCTGCGGCTCTGTTAGATGACAAAAATCTGTCACTTATAACTTCATTTGGCTCCGTAGGGCTTGCTTGTGACGTATGCCCAAGCACCTGTATTTCTTCTACTGAATCACTTACTCCACTAAGTATATCGCAGAGCTTGTCCAGTATATCCTTGCCTTCTTTTTTAAGAACATAGCTGTCACCATCAAAAAAGACGCTATTCCTAAATGTTATAAAAGTGTAGCCTTCACCCTCTGTAATTTGCACATCCTCGCCAAGACCTGATAACTCAACATACTCATAAAGCTGTGCGTATATTTCATCGAAGGCCTCCTGCTCTTCAGTTGTTCCACCCTTACCTGGGGCTGTTTCTATTTCTTTTATCTCTTGTGATGCGTCAGGGTTGAAGCTTTTAACAAGTATATCCCATTTAGCAGCATCTATAGAGGACATAGAGTAAAGCAACACAAAAAAACAAAATAGTAGCGTAACCAAATCGCTATATGTAGTCAGCCAGTCATTAGCTCCACCCGAACTTTTTCTTCTTGCCATAACATCTCCCAACTTTCATAAATGGTTCTAAAAAAATTATTGGTCACCGCTTTTTTTGCCACTTCCTTCACTATCACGTACATACTGTGGAAGGAAAGTAATAAGTTTTTCTTTCAAGAAAGTAGGATTTTCACCTGCCTGAATAGAAAGAATCCCTTCAATAATAACTCTTTTGCAAAGTGCCTCTTCTTCATTTCTTACTGCCAGTTTTTTTGCAATTGGCAAAAATATTAAGTTACTAAGAATTGAGCCATAGAATGTGGTAATCATAGCTATACCCATATTAACTGCAAGTGCATCAGAACCACCACCATCGGCACCCATAGCCTTAAGCATGTTAATTAAGCCTATCAATGTACCAACCAAACCAAATCCAGGTGAATATGCTGCTGCCTTTTCAAAAAACTCAACAATTTCACCATGTCTGTCCTGAATATTTTCAAGGTCTGTGTCCATAAGTTCTCTTACCTTTTCAGGTGCTGTTGCATCTACAATAAGCATAAGTCCTTGCCTAAAAAATGGGTCTTCAGCCTCGTTAGCTTTGTCCTCCAACGCCAGCAAACCATTTTTACGTGCAATAATTGCCATTTCCTGCAATTGTTCAATACTTGCCATAACATCATAGTTTTTAGGCTTAACTGTGTTTACAAAGGCCTTGGGTACAAGTTTTAAAACACGAACAGGATAACTTGCAACAAGCCCTACAATAGTACCACCCAATACTATAATCATACTTGGCAGGTCAATAAAATTACCCATCTTAGATATTCCAATTCCCCATACCATCAGGGCTAAACCACCAAATATGCCCAAAATTGTTGTTAAATCCATATTACGCCTCCAAAATCAATTAATACTCATTGTCATTCTTTATGATAATGGTATGTTTATGCAAAGTTTCAATCTTGGCAAAATACTCCATAACCTTATCAATAATTTCTTGCGGACTTTCACGTACAATAAAAAACTCTTTGTTCATTAGTATAACTTTTGATTCTGGAATCGACTCTATTACTTCAATTTGAAGACAATTTAAAATAAATGTCTCTCCATTCAATTTGGTAAGTTTAATCACACAAACCATTCCTCTCAAAAAATAATATCTTGCATATTTCCGTTCAAAGCAGTTAAAATCTGTTTGCTTTGCAAATTCCGAATGTTTTTAAAAGTTTAGGGACATTCAAACTATTAAAAACTGAACAGACTATGCATATTAATTATCTTTTAAGGTTTACAAGCTCTTCAAGCATTGAATCTGTAACTGTAATAATTTTTGAATTTGCCTGAAAGCCTCTTTGTGTTGTAATCATATCTGTAAACTGAGATGCAAGGTCTACATTTGACATGTCAAGGCCGTAAGATATAAGCTTTCCTGTTGCTCCATCTCCTGGTCCATAAGGTAGAACTTTACCTGTGTTGGCAACTGCCTTATAGTATCCGTTTGATGTTTTTTCCAATGCGTTTGCATTAGGTACATTTACAACTCCAATTTTACCTATAACTATTGTAGATTTATCTGCTTTGGTAAGTGTAACCTCACCACTTGAATTAATTGTAGCCCCTGTATAGGAATATATATCTGCTGGATCTGTACCATCAAATGCACGTATTGGCGAAATAGCATTTGCTCCTGGTGTAGTAGGTGCAGCTCCAGCTTTGTAGTTGTAACCATATACAACATTTTTATTTGCATCTACCAAATAACCGTCACCATCAATGGAAAAATTACCTGCTCTTGTTAAAAATAATCCTGCTATAGCTTTGCTTGCATCATCGCCTGTATCAGCAAATCCAGCATCATTTTTAGCACCAACCATGAAGAAGCCTTCTCCATCAATCATACAGTCTAAACCACTGTCTGTTGGGCTGTAAGCACCAGTTGCCAACTGCAAGTCAATTGTACTAACCTGAGAACCATAACCAACCGAAGCACCATTTTTACCACCATATGTAGCTGTACCATTACTTGAAGCCGCTGTTGCCTGATATAAAGATTCTGTAAACGTTACTCTTGATGATTTATAACCAGTTGTATTTACGTTAGCAATATTGTTACCTATAACATCCATTTTCCGCTGATGTGCACGTAACCCAGAAACCCCTGAGAACATAGACCTTACCATATTATAACTCCCTCCATATTGCTGTTCATAAATATCAATCGGATATTTATGTTAGCCTCCTAAAAAGGTCCAGCTAAATTAAAACAGCACTGTCAATATTTGTGAATACGTTATTTTTCAATTCCTCTGCTGATATAGCAGTAACAATTATTCCATTTGGAATGTTTACAACAAATGCGGCATCCTGCCCAATCATAACTGTATTTACAGCACCTTTTACCCTTGCAGTTTGGGCCGCCTCGTTTAGTGTTGTCATAAGCTGAGAATCAAAATCTATTCCTCTTTCCTCAACACGTTCCTTGGCATGCTTTGATAACTGAAGCTCTTGTTTTTCGCCACTATATTGCTGTTTTAAAACCGCCTCAAAGCTAATCTGCTGGCTATTAAAAGTTCTTACAGGGCTTGACACATTTTTAGACTGATATGCGTTTGCATTGTTAATTTTATCAATCATATCCGCACCCCTTTCTTTTACAGTTTGCGTTGTTTTCATAGACCTCCATGTCTAAAACAACTATTAAACTCACCTTGTTGTCGTCTATTCACCGTCTTTTTTAATTGCCGCACTATCAAGTTTTCCAATTGCCATAATTTGAGAAAGTTTGTAGCTTTTACCATCAAGAATAATTATCTGCTCTCCTGAGTATTGACCCGTTGCTGTTATAACGCCACTAACCTCTTTTAACTGATTATTGTCGTATGTGGCAACCGTTACTTCCTTGCCAACCAGTGATGCTGCATATGTAGTAACTGATGTTGCAGTAATTGCATCAATAGCTTCAACAACTGCCATCTGAACCATCTGGTTTAAGTAATCTCCTGTGTCAGTTGGGCTTGTAGGGTCTTGGTTTTGGAACTGTGCAGCCATAAGTTTGTAAAAGTCCTCCATCTCTAAAGTACCACTTGCCTTAGAACTTGCTGACTTAGGTGTATTTGCCACATTACTTGCGTTAATGTTTGTCATAATGTTGTTACTCATTTTTTACATTCCCTCCATTTCCATTATACCAAGTCTTAATTTTTGTATAAAATCAGTTTCTTTTTCATCACTATTTCCTTGGTTGTTTTGGGAATTGCCTTGATACTGACCTCTATTGCCTTGTCCATCAAAGTTTTCTTGACCGCTGTTTTTTTCATTGTAAATATTTACAACAGTTTCTTGCCCCATGCCACCTTCAACTATTTTCACTAAACTGGACACGTTGTTTTGCAACAATGTTTTTGTAGCTTCGTTGCTGCACGCCATGGAAACTAAAACTTTGCCACCTTCTACTGAAAGTTTAACAGCAATTTCACCAAGACCCTTAGGGTTTAAAACTGCATGAAATTGGTTAGCACCACTGTCCAACTTAACAATTATTTCATTCCCAAGCTTTTGGGTAAGTTCTTTAGCTGTAGATGATGATACAGGGTCCGCAACTTTGATAACTACAACGTCTTTCGCCTGTGAATTAGTAATTTGTGGTTCAGAATTAACTTCAAGATTATCCTTTTTTGCATAAACTTTTTCGTCCTCAACCATTAACTTTCCAGTAACCTTTCCTTCTGGAGCATCTTCCTTAGCTTGTGTTTGTGCTTGGTTCTTTACCTGTGTGTGAGAATTATCTACCTCTCCCTCAGCTTCAACGGCATTTTTTTCAGGAAGTATTGCTTTCGGCGATTCATCTGCTAATTTAAATGTAGGTTTTTCACCCTGTGCAACATCACTTTTCGGTTCAGTTTTTTCAACAGATTCCTTAACTGTGTTTGGATTTTCAATTACTACTTGACCTACCTCTTCAGGCGATTTTTGCGACATAACTTCCTGCCCTAAAACAGTTGGCGTAGTTTCAACTTGCTGCGGTGCAATCTCTCCAATTTCAGACGCCGCTGTTAAAACAACCTCCTGCACTGGTTCAATTTCAATGTTAACAACATCAACCGCATTCCTTGCCAAAAATGCTTGACCAATAAAAATGTTTTTTTCATTCTCAAATAAGTCATCCTTTTTGGTGTCTTTGTCTTCCTCTTTTAACTGAGCAACTTCATTATCAGCATTTTTATCCACTTTTGCATCGTTTCTATTTCCAGCTTTACTGTCTGTTTGAGACGGCACTTTAGTTCCTGCCTCATCAAAATTCTGCTTTTTTGCCGCCATATCTATTAAAGATTTGAAAGCATCATTCTGCTTTTTTGCCGCATTTTTAGCTACATTATCAGCTGTATATTTTTCCGATGCAACTGCATTTATACCCATACATTCACCTCCTTTTAATATTTAACTTCTTGTTTTATTTAGAAAAAAAGACCCTTATGTCTGTTCATTTTGCACGCTGTTTTTAAAGGCAATAATTCGTATAAAAATTAGGTTATATTGCCCTTGTCCCTTTAATTATTACGTACAAAATATTCGGAATTTGCAAAACAAACAAAAGTTAATCCTCTATACTAAATTCTAACATAAATCCAGCAATATTTCAACAAAATATCGTTAATATTAACCGTTAATTCCACCAAACGACTATTTACAACAGTTAACTTTTTCTATATTTTGTCGAATATTGTTGATTGCATTTTATGCAAAAATGAAGCAAACTCTAGGCTTAACCTCATCTTTTATCAATTTAAAACTGCTCTTAAACGGAAGCAGAACAACCTAATTATAATAGGTTCGAGTCTGCTTCCTTAATTTCAGACTTCAACTGTTTTTTTAAATGAATAATTATTAGTATTTTCCATCAGCACTAAATTCAACGTTCTGCATTGATATATCTTCATTTTCGGGAAAATCGTTGTACTGTTCATGCGTTTGGCTATGTGCTCCATAAGTTTTTGTTTCAATTCCCTTAACCTTAAAGCTGCTAACCAAATCCTTCAATAATTCTGCCTGAGAGCTAAGCTCCTCACTTGATGCAGCACTTTCTTCCGCTGTAGCCGAATTTGTTTGTACAACCGCTGAAATTTGTTCTACGCCTTGTGTAACCTGTGCAATAGACTCGGCCTGTTCAACAGAGGCACTTGCAATTTTCTTCAAATTATCAACCACTGCCTCAGATTTTACAACAACAACCCCAAGTGACTCAGCTGTTCCGTCTGCAATTTTTCTGCCTTTATCAACCGCGTTAACCGTATTTTCAATAAGCTCAGTTGTGTTTTTAGCCGCTTCTGCACTCTTTTGTGCAAGATTTCTTACTTCATCCGCAACAACTGCAAATCCACGCCCTGCCTGACCAGCACGTGCTGCCTCTACTGCAGCATTAAGTGCAAGTATATTTGTTTGGAAAGCAATGTCATCAATAGTTTTAATAATCTTTCCAATCTCACCAGACGTTTCGGAAATTTCAGTCATTGCATTTACCATATCTTCCATCTGACGTGAACCAACTTGTAATGCTTGACCAGCCTGGTTTGCAAGTTCATTTGCTTTCAGTGCATTATCAGCATTTGCTTTAATTTGGCTAGAAATATCACTAATTGTTGCAGAAAGTTCTTCAATTGATGATGCCTGTTGAGTAGTACCTTGACTAAGTGCTTGTGCTGCTGCCGATACCTGACCCGAGCCACTGGAAACCTGCTCTGATGACTGGTTTATCTGACCCACACTTGCATTAAGGTCAGAGAAAATTCTATCTAAAGATACCTTTAGCTTTGCTAAATCCCCTGGAAATTCCAAGTTTGACTCTGCAGTTAAATCTCCTTTTGCAAGTGCCGCCAATTGTTTGTCTGTTTCTTTAATAACCGCCGTAAGCTTTTCAATTATTTCCCTTGTAGAATTTGCAAGCTCTCCAACCTCATCTTTTGAGTTTATCTCTGGCATTGGCGAATGTAAATCGCCCTCTGCCAAAAGTTCCAAACGTCGTGAGCACTCACCCATAGGTTTTGCAATACTGTGGGCAATAAATGTACCAAATGCAAATGATAAGGCTATAGATGCCAAACCCATTACCACATTTAAAAAGAATGATATTTCGCCAAGTGTTTTCAAATTTTTGGTAACTTCTGCACCTTTATCCCTTTTAAGATTTAAAAGGCTTAAGTATGTATCATATAAATCCTGATATACAGGGTCCAATTGGTCATGCATTTTCTGGCGTAAAACAGTACGCTTTGTAAGGGTTGCAGTTTCGCCCTGGGTTACATATTCATCCTGCAATGCATTGTATTTTGCAATCTTATCTACAATCTGGTCGTAAATTACTTTTTCATCTTCGTTCAAAATACTTTCTTTAACCTCTGCAGAATATTTTTCATACTTAGGTCTTAATTCATTGTAAAGCTGTTCTTTTGCTTCGTTCCGCTTTAGTTCATCTTCATAGTTTACAACATCACGTACTGCACGACGGGAATCTGCAACGACCACCAGTGCCGATGAAATGCTTCCAGTTGCAAATCCATAATTATTTAATGCCATCTCTGCATCTGCGTTTATCTTACTTATTCCAATAGATGATACAACAGTTGCTATATTTGTAATTATTGCAACAATTAGGAATGAAGTAATAAGCTTTTTTCTAATTTTAATATTCTTAAACATACTTAAACTCTTTTTCTTTTTATGCCCTTTAAACGTCTGTCACTAATACCCTATTTAACACACCGATGCTTTAAGGGTATACTTTATATTTCATATTTCCTCCTTTATGATTGTAATTATTAATGTCTTGTTCGCCTTTAAAAAACATTCCTACACTCAGTTTGCATAGTCTGTATCTCTAATACATAGCATTATATTTTGTTAAATTCTACTGCATAAAACTTATATTTTTGTTTTATTAAAACATTAGAACACTCCACGAGTTTCAGTTTACCACTATTTTCGACTTCTTTCAAGAAATTTTTACCATTTTTACTCATTTGTGGTTGATTATTGAACATTCATTTATATTTTGTTCAGTAAATTTATTTTTCTATTTGTTGACACTAAAATTATTCCTACCTTTTATTACCCTATGCGAACAAAAAAGGTAGAAATTAATATTCGGCTTTAACCAAATAATAAATTTCTACCTTTTAATAACATAAAATTCACTATGTAATTGTTATTCCATTGTATATCCATCAAGACTTCCGTTTGATTCCCAATAATCAAAACGCTTTGAAATTTCTTCGTAAGTGTCATTGCAAATTGAAGGCAATTCTCCGCCCCAAGCTTTAGTTGCATTTTCAAAACCTTTTTCAACCGCACCACGTAAAAGAGAAATTTTTGATGCATCTCCACCAGAAAGTCCAACTGCCATGTCCATAATGCGAGTTGCCACTGCATTAACGCCCCAATCCCCGTCCGCAGCAATTGCTGCCTGTGCTTCTTCCTGTGTGGTTGCCAATTTAGGCAAATTATCAAAAACGCTTGTTGCCTTTTTGCTGTGTTGTGCTTGTTTGCCCATCATTTCGCTTATAAGCTTATCAAAATTAGCCTGATGTTGTGCCCTAAGCTCGTCTATTTGGTCGCTGCTAAGTCTTTTTCCATCTGCAACTCTTTCATCTGCCTTTTCGGTTTTCACGAAAGAATCTGTCACCGATGGTTTTTTTTCAACCACAGCCTCTTCACTTTTTGCTGTTTTTGTTTTCTGGCAACCGCTTGCTGAAGTGTATACACTTCCAACTCCTGATATTTCCATAATTAACCCTCCTTAATAAAAATCCGTTTTACCTATATTCATGTTATCGACAAAATCATATAATTATTAAGGCTTTTCCAATATCCTCTTTGTAATTACCCATTGGCAAAAACAAAATTAATATCCTCAACTATTTTCTTGTCAATTTGATTTTCCGCAGCCATTTCACGCAAAATCTCAATTGCCTTATTGTGTTCCATTCCATCCTTGTATGGCCTTTTTTCAACAAGCGCCTGATATATGTCAAGGCATGCCATAAGTCTTTCATTTTTGCCAAGCTGTTGTGCTGTTTTGCCAAAGGGATACCCTGTTCCATTAAGTTTTTCGTGGTGAAGTGACGCCCATGATGTAATTTCTTCAAACCCTTCAATACCTCTAAGCATGTAATAAGTTTGGTATGCATGGGTTTGTATATCCTTGTATTCCTTTGCAGTAAGCTTACCATTTTTTTCAAGTAAATCGTTGTCTACCGCCAGTTTACCAATATCATGCAATGCTCCTGCCAAATAAAGTTTCGTTCTAGTTTCTTCGTCATATCCGTAAAACTTTCCCATTTCATAAGCCTTTTGGGCAATCCCAATACAATGAGTATGGGTAAATTCAGATTTATAGTCAACAATAGTGGCAAACAACTGTGCAAAATTTATAACTTCTTCATTTGCATATTCATATTGAATTTTAGGAATATTTTCACGCAGTGTACCATCTATTTTATTATTTTCCATTCCCGTAATTTCTTCAAAATCAAAGCAGTTAAAAAAAGCCTGTGTGCATTCCTTATCAAACATAGTGTTAGTATTTTGGTGTAAAAAGCTCTTTATTTCATTATACTTTTTTTCAGATACGTCACTTAAATCAAAATTGGCATCTAACTGGTCGGCCAAATGAATTATTCTTGCATATAAAGGGATTTCTTTCCATGTTTTTTTAAGTGGTCCTGTTCCATCAGCATTTTCGTGGTGGTATAAAATAGCACCCTTAACATTTCCAAAAAATTTTATTTTTTCAATGTTTTTTTCTCCTAACACGCAATGAATACTAAGATTCGTGGCGTTTGCCTCACCCTGCTCTGTGTATTCAGCCTGTATAAATTCAGTAAGTGCATTGTCATGGAGCAGGGCACAAGCTGCAAGGTCCAACAATTGGTTTGTAATTAATTTCCATTTTCTTCCCATTTTTACGCATATATACGCCACCCGTTTAGAGTGATTCGTTGTAACGCCAATCAGCTCATGCTCTACACAATCCAGTGCATAAGACAAAGCATATAATACCTCTGTAAAACTAAATTTCATTATTAACCTCCTATCCAAATCAAATCCATCTTGGTTATAATAAGCTAACCCAAGGTTAGAACATGCGTATTTGTGAATAGATTTTTAAAACCCACTTAGCTATAAAATACGGTAGCCAAGTGGGTTTTGTTTCTTACATTTTAATATTTATCGTAATTACTCTCCGCAACAAAGTTACCAGCTTCATCCATCATTTCTTTCCTACTTTCAACTTCAACGTATTTAGGAATTCCACTATCATTTTTAAGCTTAAACTTGGCAATAATGTTACTTAAATGCTGTGCCTGTGCTGAAAGCTGTTCACTGGTTGCTGCACTTTCTTCTGCCGTGGCTGATGTTGTTTGTACAACCATTGCAATCTGTTCCACACCCTGGTTTACCTGTTCCAATGCTACTGCCTCATGCTGAGCTTGTTTTGATATTTCACTTATTGCATCAAGAATATCCTTCGTTCCATCAACTACAGAAACTAATGCTCCTGCCGTTGTTTGGGCAATTGCAACGCCTTCTTCTACAGAGGTTAACGTACTTTCAATAAGCAAAGTAGTATCTTTTGCCGCCTCTGCACTTTTTGAAGCTAAATTTCTAACTTCGTCTGCAACCACAGCAAAGCCTTTTCCCGCCTCGCCTGCACGTGCCGCTTCAACCGCCGCATTAAATGCAAGTATGTTTGTTTGAAATGCAATATCTTCTATTGTCTTAACAATTTTGCCTATTTCGTTGGATTTTGAGCTTATACTGTCCATTGCCACAAGCATTTGCTGCATCTGAACGTTGCTCTTATCTATTTCTGCACCAACCTCATCTGCTTTTTGGTTTGCAACAGCAGCACTTACTGCACTTTCCTTAACCTTTTGGGAAATATCTTCAATGGAAGCTGATAATTCCTGTATGGAGCTTGCCTGTTGAGTAGCTCCTTGGCTAAGTGCCTGTGCACCCGATGCCACTTGCTCTGAGCCAGAGGAAACTTGTTCAGCCACCGCCTGCATATCTTTAAAAATATTGTTCAAAGATAAAAGTATGTTGTTTAGTGCCTGTTTAATGGTAGTAAAGTCTCCTATGTATTCCCTTTCAATAGACAAGTCAAGCCTGCCTGAAGAAATGTCGTCCAAAAGCGTTGATATTTCAATAATATATCCAGAAAGTACAGCGGCTGTATCATGGAAAATCGCAGAAAGCTGTCCCAATTCATCTGTTGTTTTCACTGTATTTTCGGAAATATTAGTTAAATCCCCAGAACCCATTTTCTCCGCCAATTCCATAACAGGTGTAATGGGTGCAAGTGCTTTTTTCATTGCAAACACACTGAATAATGTTAGAATAATAAGACCTATTGTTCCAACGGTAATCATAGAAATTGTAATTTTATTTGCTTCGGCTAATGCCTCTGCTTTGCTTACAGCAAAACCACTGCCCCATATTACGTCTGTGCCTTCTACTGTAATTGGTCTGTGTGTAATAATTGCCATCTTGTTATTAGTTGCAGGTGTTTTTTCTTGTAACAGTAATGGCTGTCCTGTAGCCGCGGAATCCAAAATCTTTTTTGTCTTTTCGTCTGTTCCCTGCATAGCCGTACCTATGCTTTCAGGCTTGAAAGTATCAGCAACTACAGTTCCCTTTCCTGTAATTATATAGCTTTGGGTACTTTTGTAACCACCCGTACTGTAGTCAAGTCCGCCAATAGAATCCATTAAAATATCGCAAGATGCAATCCCAATAAACTCTCCCTTTCCATCTAAAACAGGATTGCTTAAAGTAATAAGCCATACCACCTTGTCCTCAGTAAGATGATACTCATATGGTTCTGTAATATGCGTAGCCTTAATCTCTTTTGGCACTACATAGTAGTCTGCCACTCCGTATTCATCATAGTTGTTAAGTACCTCCATTGTTATACCATTTCCATTAGGAAACGCATAATAGGATAATCCCTTTGGAGTATCAGGAAAATATTTATTAGGTACAAATGCCACGTATGAAGAGAAAATTTTGTCGTCATCCAAAATATTTATCATTGAGTCCTGAATCATTTTTTCTGACAATTCCCTATCAACGCCTTTATATCTTCCCACTTCTTGGGCTACAGCTTTAGAAAATATGTTCATACTGTCAAGATATGTCTTTGCCTTCTGTGCATTTGCATCGGCAACATAGGCCACTTCCTTATCAACTAATTCAGCTACAATATGTCTTGATAACACACTTAATAAGCCACACATTATTACAATTGCTATAAGTATAATTAGAGTGTTCACCAACGGTATTTTAACCGTAAGCTTGTCTTTCCATTTTATATTGCCTTTTGTCATAAATGCAACTCCTCTTCTAATAAACTGTGTCAATTTTGAAAGTTTTTATATTAAAAAGCTCCCACTAAATTTGCGAACTAGTGGGAGCTTTAAATTTTTAACTGTTACTCTTTAAGCTTGAATCCACCAACTAAATCCTTAAGCATCTGTGCCTGTCCAGAAAGTTCTTCAGCTGTTGCGGCACTTTCTTCAGCAGTTGCAGAATTTGTTTGAATAATTGATGAAACTTGATCTACACCTGATGTAACCTCAGCAATGGAATTTGCCTGTTCTTTGGACGCATCTGCTATTTTTTTAATTAAGTCTGTAACAGTGGCTGTGCTGTTAACCACTGCCTGCATAGATTTTGCAGTTTCTTCAGCCATTCTTGTGCCGTTGTCAACTGCCTTTACAGTATCCTCAATAAGCACTGTTGTATTTTTAGCCGCCTCTGCGGATTTACTTGCAAGGTTTCTTACTTCGTCTGCAACAACTGCAAAGCCCTTGCCTGCGCTGCCTGCGCGCGCTGCTTCTATTGCTGCATTAAGCGCTAAGATATTT